>CAZFCL010000015.1:0-16957 GCA_964517705.1 uncultured Zetaproteobacteria bacterium
ATCTGTTGCTGAATATTGCGAATCAGCGGTACCGATTCGAGAGATTTAAGCCATGCAAGGAAAGTAAGCGCCTCTTCCTCAACAAGGCTGCGGGCAAGATCCGCCTCTTTTTGGCGATGCTCCACATTGCCCTGCACGACCTGCTGCAGATCATCAATATCATATAGGTAAGCACCATCAATATCGGTAATACGTGGATCTATATCGCGTGGCACAGCAATATCGACCAAGAACATCGGTCGCCCTTTTCGTTTCTTCATGGCTTGTTGTACTGTCTCAGGAAGCAGTACAAAAGTGCTTGCACCGGTGCTTGATAGCACAATATCAGCAGCATCAAGGTAGTCCGGTAGCTGATCGAGAGTGAGGGCATGACCCTCAAATTCCATGGCCAGATTCTGCGCCCGCTCCAACGTGCGATTGGCAACCAGAATATCGGTACAGCCGTTGCCCCTCAGGTGGCGTGCAGCGAGCTCAGCCATTTCACCGGCACCCATTAACAGTACACTCTTGCCTGCCAGATCACCGAAGATATGCCGGGCAAGTTCAACGGCACAGGATGAGATATTGACCGCCTGTTTGCCGATGCCGGTCTCGCTGCGTGCGCGCTTGGCCGCTGCAAAGGTGGATTGATAGAGCCTATGAAGAACATGGCCAGCCGTGCCAGATGTTAGAGCATGCTCGTAGGATGTTTTTACCTGTCCAAGGATCTGTGGCTCACCCAGTACCAGTGAATCCAGTCCTGATGCAACACAAAAAAGGTGACGAACAGCATCATCGGTTGTGTAGGAGTAGAGGTGTTCGCACACCTGCTCAAGGCTCATCTCCGACTTTTCTGCAAACCACTCATGCACAGCAGCAATGGCTGCATCAGGATCATGGGTGACAACAGTCATCTCTACACGGTTGCAGGTAGAGAGCAGTGCCGCTTCACGGATAGCCGGATGCTGAATACGCTGCTGAAGGATGCCGGGAATATCCGACTCCTGAACAGCTAGACGCTCCCGCAACGCTACGGGGGCTGTCTTATGATTTAATCCAATATGGCAAATGCGCATGGCGGGAGACTAGCTGTTTGAGGAAACTGGGTACAGAGCGCCATCTTCCAGCATTTCAAGTGGCTGAGCGTGTGTCATCTTCATATCAGAAAAGAGCAGGGCATCGACCCGCCCCTGCTGGCTAAGATCGAGAAGAAGGATATGTTCGGGGCGGTTTCCGCTCTTTGCCTCGTGGAGTGCGCTTAGTTCCGCCACCACTGTCTGATCAGGCTGCTGCCCCTGGTTCACAGAGAGATAGATGCCGGTTAGTGGCAGGGCTGGAGCATCCACACTGTTATGGCCAAGCTTAGTGGCAGAAAGTGCTGACTCAATGATGTTTCCGCTACCTATCAGAAGTCCACCACATGGCTTCGGAGCTGACTCCATGGCTTCATGGAGCAGTCTTTGCATACAGTGGCGTTGAATGGAGTGGGGTATGGCTGAGTGCATTAGGCTTAGCCAATGCGTCCGGCAAGATTGCTCATGTATGCATCTATATCTGTCAGTGGCTTTCGTGCCACACCGGTTTCCATGGCTGCCTTGGCAACAGCAGCAGGAACAACCTCAATCAGGCGCGGATCAAATGGCTTGGGAAGAATATATTCAGGCCCGAAGTGCAGCTCCTTGATACCGTAGGCCTTAAGTACTGAGGCGGGCACATCTTTGCGCGTCAATCCTGCCAATGCATGTACGGCTGCCAGCTTCATCTCTTCGTTAAATGTAGTAGCGCGGGCATCAAGTGCTCCGCGAAATAGGAATGGGAAGCCCAATACATTATTGACCTGATTTGGGTGATCAGAGCGGCCGGTTGCCATGATGAGGTCTTCCCTAGTCTGCATGGCTAAGCCGTAATCAATTTCTGGATCGGGGTTGGCCATGGCAAATACAACAGGTTTTTCAGCCATCGAATTCAACATCTCCGGTGTCACCATATTACCCTGTGACAGGCCGATGAAGACATCAGCACCACGCATTGCCTCCTCAAGTGTCCGCTCTTTTCTTGAGCTGGAAAAATAGGCTTTGTGTGGTGGCAACTCTTCATCGCGATTTGTTGAAATCACACCCTTACGATCAAGGAAAAGGATGTTTTCACGCTTTGCACCAAGCTGCTCAATCAGCTTCATGCAGGCAAAACCAGCAGCGCCTGCGCCAAGGCAGACAATTTTTACATTTTCAATGCCCTTTTCCTGAAGCACTAGGGCGTTGAGTAAAGCCGCTGCCGTGATGACTGCTGTGCCGTGTTGATCATCGTGGAGAACAGGAATGCTCATCCGCTTCTTCAACTCCTCTTCAATCAAAAAGCACTCTGGTGCCTTGATATCCTCAAGATTTATACCACCGAAAGTGGGCTCCATGCGTACGACTGTTTCAACAAACTTTATTGGATCTGTTTCGGCAATTTCGATATCAAATACATCGATATCCGCAAAGCGTTTGAAAAGAATACCTTTCCCTTCCATGACAGGCTTGCTGGCAAGTGCACCGATATTTCCCAAACCGAGGACAGCCGTTCCATTACTGATAACAGCGACAAGGTTGGCGCGAGAGGTGTACTCATCTGCCAACTCACTGTTTTCCGCAATGGCAAGGCACGGTTCGGCCACACCAGGGCTGTATGCAAGTGCAAGATCACGCTGAGTCAGACAAGGCTTAGTGGGGTGGATACTGATTTTCCCGGGAGTCGGTGAGCGATGGTATTCCAGTGCTTCCTTTTTCATCGCATCTTTTGGCATGTCCGGCTCCTCTGCGGTAATCTGTGTCGCGGAGCGTAATCATAGCGTCGGAAGAGGTCGCGGTCATGGAGGGAGTTTGAAGGTTCTTTTCGCTGGAGCCGGAGCGATAGGCAGCCACTATGGTAGCCGTCTACAACAGGCAGGAAATCACATCACCTACTTTACGCGTGGGGCACATTTGCATGCACTACAGCAGCATGGGTTACTGCATGAATCGGAAGGGAAAACTTGCTGCATTGATGTGAATTCGACGGATAACCTAGATGGTTTTGATAATGTGGATGTGGTGGTCTTCAGTTGTAAAATGACCGGTTTAAGGGCACTTATCGATCGTGTGTGTAAAGCCGTGAAGCCAGGCATGCTGCTGGTGACTCTGCAGAATGGTGTCGAGGCGCCTGAGTGGGTTGCTGAGTTGTTTCCAAATAATGCCATAGCGGCGGGCACTGCATTTATTGGCGCCAGGCTTGAGAAGCCGGGCCATGTGATCCACTCAGCTGCCGGAGGTGTGCGAGCCGGGCTTTGGCAAGCAGACGCTGGAGAGAGGTGGCTGCCGGAGCTTATCGAACAACTCAAGGTAGGTGGTGTAGCAGCTCGGATAGATAGTGATCCCACCGCTATGCTATGGCGAAAACTGCTCTGGAATACGGGGTTCAACGCGATGACTGCCATAACAAGACGCTATGCCAAACAGATGTGTGAGAGTGATGAGACGCTGGAGATGGTTCATCAGGCAATGGCTGAGACCGTCGCCGTGGCACAGGCAGAAGGAGTTGCCATTGGTGAAGCGGATATCAGAAGCCATATTGATGTGACGCTTGCGATGGGGCCGGTCAAAACCAGTATGTGGCAGGATATTGAAGCAGGCCACCAAACCGAAGTCGATTATCTCAATGGCGTGGTAGTGCGGAAGGGTGAGGCATGTGGTGTTGCAACCCCAGTAAACCGGATGCTTGTCGCGCTTATTCACGCCATCGAATCACGGACAAAAGAGCTTTAAGCGTTAGTTCCTTCAGCTTTAATGCTGGCGGCATGGATGCTGTTTGGGAAAAGAGGCTGGAGCACCTGCATCACCTTTCTGTGCCGCTGTATACGCGAGAGCTTGTTGAAACTGTCAGACTTGATTTCGATCAGAAAGTGCCCGCCACCACTCTCCTTTACACCAGCATGGCCTGCATGTTTCCACGATTCATCCTCAATATGCAGGGAGCTGGGGTGAAATTCACTCTCCAGAAGTTGACGAATAGTATCGCCAGTCTGGCTCAAGAATCGCTATCCCGCTTACGATAAAGGGTGCAAGTTTTACCGATCGTAGAGATAATTTCTGCGCCTGTCTTTTCTGCAATAGTTGCGATGGTTGCCTTGCGCATCTCACGATCATCTCCGGCGATATGTAGCTTGATTAGCTCATGGGTATCAAGTGCCTGTTCTGCCTCTTGAATGAGGTTCTCAGTGATGCCCTTCTGCCCGACTCTGACGACAGGTTTTAAATGGTGCGCTTCACCTTTCAGTGCTTTGATCTCTTTGTTGGTCAGTGTCATTTAGGCCTCCGAACGGCGCATACTAGGAGCTGTTCCCAGATATGAAAGGCTGCTTTGTGTTGAGTGGGTTCTTGGCATTGCCCAGAGGAACGCTTTGAATAGAGTGGAGCTGGTAGGCAGCAGCCCCTGTTCTACTATGAGGAGTGAGATGCAGGATCAGATTGTACAACCAAGGCGCAAGAGCAGGCAGGTTGATGTCGGTGGTGTGAAAGTAGGTGGCGATGCACCGGTTGCGGTACAGTCGATGACCAACACGCTGACTACCGATATTGATGCTACGGTGGTACAGATTCATAGGCTGGAACATGCCGGGGCTGATATTGTACGCGTCTCTGTGCCTGATCCGGAATCAGCGGCGGCCATGCCTGAGATTCTGCTACAGACAGACACTCCGATTATCGCCGATATTCACTTTAGCTATAAGATGGCGCTTGCCTCACTTGAGGCTGGAGTGCATGGATTGCGCCTGAACCCCGGCAATATCGGTTCACGCGATCGTGTTGAGCGAGTGGTGAAAGCGGCGGCCGAGCGAGGTGTGTCAATCCGCATCGGTGTCAATGCCGGCTCCTTGGAGAAAGAGCTTGATGAGAAGTATGGTGAACCATGTGCCGATGCGATGGTCGAATCGGCGATGCGCCATGTTCATATTCTTGAAGATATGAATTTTTCCGACATCAAGATATCTCTTAAAGCTAGTAACATCCCGATGACAGTGGCGGCTTATCGTAAGCTGGCCGAGAAGGTTGATTATCCGCTTCACCTCGGCATTACGGAATCAGGCAGCCTGTTTGGTGGCACGGTCAAGTCCAGTATTGGCCTTGGTTTGCTGCTGGCAGATGGTATCGGGGATACAATTCGTGTATCGCTGGCAGCAGAGCCGGAAGAGGAGGTTCGTGTCGGGTTCGAAATCCTGAAGTCACTAGGGTTGCGCCATCGTGGTGTTAATCTGATCGCTTGTCCGAGCTGTGCACGCCAGAAGTTTAATGTCATCCAGACCGTACAGACGCTGGAAGAGCGTGTGGCACATATCCATGAGAATATTGATGTCGCGGTGATTGGTTGTGTGGTGAATGGGCCGGGCGAGGCGAAAGAGGCCGAAGTTGGCGTGACTGGCGGTTACCCGGTGCACATGCTTTATCGGGACGGTGAGAAGTCAGAAAAAATACGGCAGGATGCGATCCTCGATCTATTGGTTGAAGAGATTGAACAGCGGGCGGCTGCAAAGCGACAGGAAAAGGAATAACAATGGCTGGAAAAAGTTTACAGAGTATTCGCGGCATTCACGATGGACTGCCTGATGAAGTGCGTAAATGGCGGCGTGTAGAATCTGTAGCGCGTAGTACATTTGCTGCCTACGCCTGTTCAGAAGTTCGCCTACCTGTACTGGAACCAACCGAGCTGTTTGTCCGTTCAGTTGGTGAAGAGACCGATATTGTCTCCAAGGAGATGTACTGCTTTGTCGATCAGGGTGAAGATCACATCTGCCTTCGCCCTGAAGGAACAGCAGGGGCGGTGCGTGCTTATCTGCAAGCTGGTTTGACTCGCTCTGGTGCACAGCGCTGGTTTTATATCGGCCCGATGTTCCGTCGCGAGCGGCCACAAAAGGGGCGTTTGAGGCAGTTTCAGCAGATTGGTGTGGAGCTCTTCGGTGCAGCGGGCCCTGTTGAAGATGCCGAAGTTCTTACGATGGCACAGACGTTTTTGAATAACCTTGGCATTTCTGACCTGAGGCTTGAAGTTAATTCGCTGGGTTGCCCTGACTGCCGACCAGATTACCGCAGTAGTCTTGTACAATATCTGAATACCCATGCCGATAGCTTGTGCGAAACCTGCAACGAGCGTATTGGCAAAAACCCGATGCGTGTGCTCGATTGCAAGATGGAGTCATGTCAGTCCGCATTGATCGATGCCCCGGAGATGCCTGACCACCTCTGCCAGCCATGTGAATCACATTTTGGTGGGTTAAAGCAGGGGCTGGATGCGCTCTCTGTATCGTATCATCTAAACCCCCGTATCGTGCGAGGGCTGGATTACTATAACCGCACAGCTTTCGAATTTGTGACTGACCAGCTTGGTGCGCAGGGAACCGTGCTGGCGGGTGGTCGCTATGATGGCCTTGTCGAGAGCCTTGGTGGCCCGGAGACCCCTGCGATTGGCTTTGCAGCAGGCCTTGAGCGCCTTGCCATGCTGCTGGACGATGAGGAACCGGCAGGTATTGATGTCGCCGTAGTTGCACTTGGAGAAGAGGTGGTTGGTTATTCGCTTAGACAGGCAAATGATCTTCGCGCTGCTGGCCTCTCCGTTGTGCACTGTGGAGGAGGTAGTGCCAAACGTCAGTTTAAAGCAGCAGATCGCGAGTCAGCACGCTTTGTTGTCGTCATTGGCAGTGATGAGATGGCTGCCGACAAGGTGACTCTAAAAGAGATGTCGACAGGTAAGCAGAACACAGTGCCACTCACCGAAGCGATCCAAATTATTTCAGCTGGAGAGGGAGTCTAACCCACTCAGCCTCTCTGTTACTCTTCGCTATCTCCAGATACCCAGTCAACGGTAGAGTTCCATGCGGACTCCATGGTGGCACAGGATGAGAGCAGAAATAGAGATAAGAACAGCACGGCTACAAAGCGCATAACAGCCTCCAGTTACTTTTGATTAAGCGAGCATAATGATGAGAACTGTTATGCACCAGCTTTATTGGTGCTAGTTAAATGCCCTCGGCGTAGGAGACACGGTCACTGGCGGCAAATACCGGGGTTGTGAGGTATTTCTCACCACCATCCGGGAAGATAGCAATAATTTCACCTGGCAACCCCTGTTCGGCGAGGGTTTCGGCAACCCTGAGCGCCGCAGCCATGGCGCAGCCGCAGGATTGACCACAGAGGATACCCTCTTCCGATGCGAGGCGCTGAGTGAGCCTGTAGGCCTCATCGGTATCGATGCCGATCTTTTCATCATGCACTGCAGCATCGTAAATTCCCGGAACAATACTTGATTCGATATGCTTCAACCCTTCAATACCATGAAATGGCGAGTCCGGCTCAGCAGCAACAATACGAATATCGCTATTCATGTTTTTCAGGTAGCGCCCGGTGCCGACCAGTGTGCCGGAGGTGCCCATTGAAGCGATAAAGTGGGTGATATTCCCTCCGGTATCGCGCCATATTTCAGGGCCGGTCGACTCTTCATGTGCACGCGGATTGGCCGGATTGTTATACTGATCCGGTTTGAAATAGTGGTCTGGATTCTCTTCAAAAATCTTTCTTGCATCGATAATGGCACCATCTGACCCTTCCAATGGATCAGAAAAGATAAGCTCGGCACCAAAAGCGCGGCAGATACGTTTACGTTCATCTGAGACATTGCCGGGCATCACCAGCCGAACACGAAATCCCATGCTGGCACCAATCATTGCCAGAGCGATGCCGGTGTTGCCAGACGTTGAGTCGAGAATAATTTTTCTCTTATCCAGTAGATTATTCTTTAGGCCATCGCGAATCATCCAGAGCGCAGGCCGGTCTTTGACCGAACCACCTGGATTAAATCGTTCCAGTTTGGCATGGATGCGAACATTGTCAGGCAAGTGACTGGTCATGTGCTGCATCTGCACCAGCGGTGTATTGCCAATCAGATCGAGAACTGTTTTCAAAACATTGCCTTGTGAATGTTCATAATGGCGCGCAATGATGGCATGGAATTAACTATTGCCAAGCAGCCGGAGGATTTCTCTCTCATTGGTACTGCCATTTTGTGTTGTGAAGGGCCAAACAGGTAGCGGTTGAGAGAGTAGGAAGTCCTTCAGCTGCTGTGGTTGTACTCCTATATTACGAAGGCCCGCAATGGTTGTTGCACGGTTTCGTTTTGCCAGTCGTTCACCTGCCACGTTTTTTAGCAGTGGATGATGCATATAGGTTGGTTCGGGCAGGCCAAGAAGATCCTGCAGCAGGCGGTGAATGCCGGTGACTGGCCTGAGGTCTTCACCTCGGATGACATGGGTGATTCCCTGAAGCGCATCATCAATTACGACCGAAAGGTGATAGCTGAAAGAGATGTCTTTACGCCCGATCACCTCATCGTGATTGATATCGACAGTTTGCACAGAGCCACCTTCCTCATGCCACTGCAATGGTCTATTCACTTCGGCCATGGCTTTCTGAATATCGAGCCGCCAGGCAAAGGGGATATCTTCCATACGCTGAGTTCGTTCACTGTGGGAGAGGGTGCGACAGGTGCCTGGGTAAAGTCCGGAAACATCTTCGGCATGTGGAGCTACCGCCATGCGCTCCACCTCCTGCTGAATGCCCTTACGGGTGCAGAAACATGGGTAGATAACACCTGCCTTGTCCAGGCGGTGGATAGCGTTGCGATAGTCATCCAGGTGCCTGCTCTGCTGCCGAACAGGTTCGGGCCACTTTAGCCCAAGCCACTCTAAATCCTCCAGCATGGCGTTGATAAACTGTGGCTGGCAGCGGGTATGGTCGATATCTTCAACGCGAAGCAGGAGTTCGGCACTATTCTCCTCTGCCCATCGTTGGCACAGAAGTGCGGAGAGGGCATTGCCAACATGGAGCAGCCCTGTCGGGCTGGGGGCAAACCTTGTGCGGAGTCGCACTGCTTATTAACTCTCTTCTGTTTGCCTGGATGCTGCAGGGAGAATCAGCGCCTGCCCTTCCTGAATTCGCTCAGGTCGCACCAGTACCTTGATCTCATCTCCGACAATAAACTTCAGCTCATCATGCGGAATCATGGTTTTACCATCACGAACAACAGTGATTGGCTGAACACCACTAAGGATACGAACATTGCACATATTTTCGCCAATCAGTGGTGAGTCATGGTCAATATAGCGTGACTCAAACAGCAGCCTTTTGCGATAGACCTGATCGCTCCAGTAGGTGAAGTTGTATGGCTTGGCAAAGAGCCTGCGAGCCTGCAGTTCGTGGATAAGGTTGGCATGTTTTTCCTCATCTCCCTCCTGCAGCGCCACATATATTTCCGGGATGTGGAAGTTCTCACTTGCCAATCTCGCAATGAGCAGGTTGTGATCGGAGGAGCCGGTCATGACAATCACAGATCCAACCTCTTCAGCATGAATAATATCCCAGAAGATCGGATCCAGAGCATTGCCACAGGTGGCATTGTAGCCGGATCGTTGCAGGCTGCTAATGACCTCGGCATTGAGGTCGAGAAAGCGAACTTCGCGATCCTCTCCGAGTGCCCGGCCAAGCTCTGACCCAACCTGCCCACCCCCCACAATCAAAACGGAGCGCTCATCACCGCCTTCAATATTGAGTGCTTTCTTCAGAGGTTTAGCAAGTAGGCTGTAGCCCAGTATGGAGGCGATGACAATGATATAGACCAGTGCTATCAACATATCACCCTGAGGGTTGCCATTCTCTTTCAGAATCAGAGCAAATAGCGATGTGATGGCAGCTGCTACAACACCGCGTGGTGCCATGCCAGATAGATAGAGCCCTTCATTCAGGGATATGCGACTGCCAAAGGTGGAGAGGAGCACGGCCAGTGGGCGGGCATAGCATGCGAGAATGACAAATATCAGAAGACCTGGGTAGAGGTATTCGACCATCATGCCCAGATCCATATTTGCCGCCAACAGCACAAATAGCACAGAGATAAGCAGCATGGAGAGGCTGCCTTTGAAGTGCTTGAGGCGCTGGATATCATGAACCTCCATGCGCTGTAGCGTTGCACCCATCATCAATACAGCCAGTAGGCCAGCCTGTGAACTAATGCTGTCTGAAAGCAGGAATGCCCCCCAGACCAATGAGAGTGTAAGGATTGTTCTGATCTCAATATCTCTAGCCCACTTAGTGGAGAGAAGCATGGCAAGCAGTTGGCCGCCGGCAAGGCCGACGCAGAAGCCGATAATGATTTTCAGAAGAATATCTTTCGCGATCATCATATCTGGCATGTCAGGCGTAAGAGCCACCTGCAGAAAGACAATAGCCAGAATGGCGCCGACACCATCGATCAGCATCGCTTCCGCTGTCAAAATATGGCTAATCTTACGGCCCAGCCTCATCTGGCGAATAATCGGCAGAATAACGGTCGGGCCACCTACCGAGACCAGCGCACCAAACAGCAGTGCCAGTGGCCAATCCATGCCTGTTATCATATTGGCAACTGTGGCACCGATCAGAATCGTCAAAAGTGGCCCAAAAATCACCAGTCGCCCCACCACCCATCCGTTGGTTCGCAACTCCTTCAGGTTAAGGCTTAGCCCCCCCTCAAAAAGGATGATGGCCAGCCCCAGCTCAATCAGTGTATGCAGGGCTCCCTCTATACTTTCCACATGTATGGCATGCAGCCCAAAGGGCCCGAGTGCCATGCCGGCCAAAAGCCAGAGCAGAATGGGTGGGAAACGAAGGCGTGTGGCCACAATCTGTGCGGCCGTAGCAACCAGTACGGCTGTAACAAAGGTCGTGGTGGGAGAGAGTACTTCTGGGAACATTGCAGAAAATGCTGCCGCTGCCTGTTCGTAGGAGCAAGTTCTGTTTTTGATGGCGCAAACCGTGGATAGTTGAATAGGAGTTCCTTAGAGTGCCGCGCGTCTCTGGTTATGTGATGAGTGAGGAGTTGTTTCTATGAATTCAGGTGAAAGAGCTGGTGTCTTTTCCATCGCAGGTATTTATGGCCTGCGTATGCTCGGCCTGTTTCTCATTCTGCCTGTTTTCGCACTCTATGCCGAGGGGCTGGAGGGGGTAACACCGACCTTGATCGGAATAGCACTTGGCATCTATGGCTTTACAATGGCGATGTTGCAGATCCCATTTGGCTGGCTCTCTGATCGTATCGGCAGAAAACCTGTGATTGCAGGCGGGTTGATGATTTTTGCGGTGGGCAGCGTGGTGGCGGCACTGGCGGACTCGATCTGGATGGTTATTGTCGGTCGTGCCCTGCAAGGGTCAGGCGCAATCGCTGCAGCTATGATGGCACTGCTTGCCGATCTTACGCGGGAAGAGGTTCGTACCAGGGCGATGGCGATTGTCGGCATCACGATTGGTATGTCGTTTACCGTGGCATTGATTGCAGGGCCGCTGCTCAATGTCTGGGTAGGTGTAGATGGCATATTCTGGATTACTGCTCTTCTTGCGTTGCTCAGTATTGCAGTTCTCTATCTTCTGGTTCCTGATCCAGACCACCTCTCCACCCACCGTGATGTTGAAGCGGTACCGGGTGAGTTTGGCCATATTCTGAAAGACACTCAGTTACTGAGATTGGATTTTGGTATTATGGTCCTGCATGGCATTATCATGTCACTGTTTGTGGCTATACCATTTGTATTGCGCGATCATCTGAATATAGATGCCGTTGACCACCCATGGATCTATTTGCCGGTTCTGCTGGTGGCAATTGTTTTTATGGTTCCCCTTATTATCGTGGCCGAGAAGAGAGGGAAAATGAAACAGGTGTTTCTTCTCTCAATTGCCCTGATTGCGTTTGCCTGTCTGCTGCTTGCTACTTGGCATGGTTCGTTGGTCTCTGTGGTTGTGGGTTTGTTGGTCTTTTTTATTGCTTACAATGTACTTGAGGCGACCCTTCCCTCTTTGATCTCTCGCATGGCTCCCATTGATGCCAAAGGCACTGCAATGGGTGTTTATTCCACATCTCAGTTTTTTGGCGCTTTTCTTGGTGGGGCAGCAGGTGGCTGGTGTTACGGACAGTTTGGAGTACAGGGCGTATTTTTCGCAGCAGGCTCTTTGGCACTTATCTGGTTTTTGATTGCTTTGGGGATGAAAATGCCCGCCATGCGCTCGAGTGTGATGTTTCACGTTGACTCTCATGTTGATGCATCCTCACTGGAGCTTGAGATATTAAAACAGCCGGGTGTGTTTGAGGTCAAGGTGGTACCGGAAGAGAATGCGGCCTTTCTGAGGGTGGATAAAAAGGTTTTTAGTGACCATGATTTGGACAGGCTTTTGAAGCGCGAGGTGGTTTGAACTCTGATGCATAGTAATCCTGTGTTGCTGATTGTGATGGATGGCTGGGGTATGGGCTCCGGTGGTCCTGAAGATGCGATTGCCTGCGCCAACACACCTGTGTTTGATCGTCTCTGGTCTCACTATGCGCATACCACACTTATGACCCACGGCCCCTATGTTGGGCTGCCTGCAAAGAACGATCTCGGTGGTTCGGAAGTGGGGCATTTGACGATGGGTGCAGGCTTGATTCTCGACCAAGGCCCAACACGCATTAATAAAGCCATTTCCGATGGCTCCTTCTTTAGCTCGGAAGCATTGAAAAAGGTGATGGCGGTCGGTGATACTGGCGGCACTATTCATCTGGTTGGGCTTCTTTCTGATGGAAATATTCATTCACATATCGGCCACTTTAAGGCGCTCATTAACCACGCCTTTGAGCGGGGCATCAAGTCGCTTGCGGTGCATGCTCTTTTTGATGGGCGTGATGTCGGCATTCAGACCGCGCAGAAATATGTATATGAACTGGAAGAGGATTTCACATTTATTAATAGCCATGAAGGGTTTCATTACCGTTTCGCCAGCGGGGGTGGGCGAGAGCGCATCGTGATGGATCGTGATTGTGACTGGCCCAAGGTGGAGAAGGGGTGGAACCTGATGGTGCATGGCAAGGGCGAGCACCAATTCCAGTCGGTGTCAGACGCCATTACCCACTTCCGCACAGAGAATCCGGATTTGATCGATCAGGATATGGAGGGCTTCGTTGTTGTGGACGAAGCAGGCCAGGCGGTCGGAAGCATGTGTGATGGTGATGCGGTTATTATGGCCAATTTCCGTGGTGACCGTGCTATCGAGATCGCTGAGGCCTTTGAGCTTGAGGCGTTTGATGGGTTTGATCGTGGCAAGCGCCCTGAGCTGCTGTTTGCCGGCATGATGGTGTATGATGAGGATCGCAACCTGCCCGACCTGCAGCTGATGGGTTCAACCAAAGTTGATAACCCATTTGGTAAGCGGATTCTCGAACTTGGCATCAAGCAGTTTCGTTTAACAGAGACACAGAAATATCCGCATGTAACCTTTTTCTTTAACGGTGGCTACCGTCAGCCACTCGATCCCTCCATGGAGGATTACCTCCTTATCTCATCAGATAAGAATGTCTCCTTTGCCGATGCGCCTGCTATGAAAGCGAGTGAGATTGCGGATAGGGCAGTTGAGTTGATTGAATCGGGTGAGTATGGCTTTGGCCTGATCAATTTCGCTAATGCCGATATGGTTGGGCACTGTGGCCTTATGTCACCCGCCACCGCAGCCGTTGAGGCAGTGGATACTGCGGTGGGCCGCATCGTTGATGCGCTGGAGAGGGTTGGTGGCTCAGCACTGATTACCGCCGATCATGGCAATGCTGAAGAGATGTTGGTAGCGGGTGGAGATGGAGCCCAGGAGTATTCGACCAAACATTCGATTAACCCTGTTCCATGTATCCTGTTTGATGCCGCCTATGATGGCTCTTATGGCTTGCGCCAGCCTCGTGATGAGCAGACGTCAGAGACGAGGCCTGGCCTTGCGCACCTGGCGGCAACACTGTTTGAGATGATGAAGCAACCTGTACCTGATGATATCTACTCATCTCTAATCGAGAAGAAATAGTACTCTACTTTCTATAGTTGATGTGCATCAAACCAGTTTTCACCGGTGCCGATATCGACAGTTAATGGCACAGATAGTTTTATTGCCGACTCCATTGTCTCCCTGATGATTGCTGAAACCAGATTACTTTTCTCTTTTGGCGCCTCAATCACCAATTCATCGTGCACTTGCAGGACAATATCAGCATCGGAAGCCTCACCTTTTAATCGTCTGTGCAAGTTAATCATGGCAACTTTGATGATATCTGCCGCCGAGCCTTGCAGTGGAGCATTGATGGCTGTTCGCTCGGCGTAGGCTCTGCGCATGCCATTCTTGCTATTGATTTCTGGCAGGTAGATGCGGTGCCCTAATAGGGTTTCGATGTAACCCTGCTCACGTGCACTATCGAGAGTGTCATCCATAAATGCACGTACAGCTGGATAGCGCTCAAAATAAGCTGCGATAAACATACCTGCCTCACTTCGCCCGACACCTAGCTGTTTGGATAGGCCGAATGCACTCATGCCATAGAGAATTCCAAAGTTGATGATTTTGGCATGCCTGCGCATTTCACCAGTCACATCGGCAAGGTCTATGTCGTTAACCGCAGCGGCGGTTGCTGCGTGGATATCCTCGCCATCGGCAAAGGCCTGGCAGAGCGCTGTGTCGTTTGAAAAATGGGCCATCAGCCTCAGTTCAATCTGTGAGTAATCGGCTGCAATCAGAATATTGCCTGGATCAGCAGTGAATGCCTTGCGGATTTCTCGCCCCTCTGCGCTTCGGATTGGGATATTCTGTAGATTTGGGTCGGATGATGAGAGGCGGCCAGTTGTGGTGATCGCCTGATTAAATGAGGTGTGTACACGGCCGGTTTCTGGGTGGATGAGTTTTGGCAGAGCATCGGTGTAGGTCGATTTAAGCTTGGATAGCTGGCGCACTTCAAGAATCAGGCGCGGTACTTCATGCTCTTCCGCCAGACCCTCCAGCACCTCTTGCCCGGTAGCCCACTGCCCTGACTTTGTCTTTTTTCCGCCGGGAATGGCCAGAGTCTCAAACAGTAGTGTACCCAGCTGTTTCGGCGATTGAATATTGAACGACTCTCCAGCTGCTGCGTGGATGCTGGCTTCGAGCTCACAGATGCGCCCACTAAAACGCTTGGATAGTTGAGACAGTAGCGCCACATCAATACGAACACCTTTCCACTCCATATCAGCCAGCGTGCGTGATAACGGCAACTCAATTTCATCATGTCGGGAGAGGCGCTGCTCACCATCCAGCCTTTCACGCAGCAGGCAGGTGAGCCTAAGTGCAACTTCTGCATCTTCGCAGGCGTAAGGTGCTGCCTTTTCAAGCGGGATCTGATCAAAGCTTATCTGTTTGGCACCTTTGCCAGCCACCTCCTCATAGCTGATACAGTGGTGACCAAGGTAATCTTCCGCCACTGTATCCAGCTTTGGTGGATATTTGGCTGGATAGAGGCAGTAAGCGAGCAGCATGGAGTCGCCTTTGGTTCCAGCCAGCTCGATACCGGCCCGGCGAAGTACTTGTGTATCATACTTAAGGTTGTGACCACACTTAGGTCGGGTTTTATCTTCAAGGATAGGCTTCAGAGCGGCCAACACACTATTCAGAGACAACTGTTTTGGATTGCTGGCAAGCAGATCAGCGGCCCTATGGCCGACTGGCACGTACCAAGCCTCACCTGGTTTGGTAGCAAAAGAGAAGCCAACAAGTTCGGCGCTATGGGTGGCAAGAGATGTGGTTTCAGTATCGACAGCAATCAGCTCTGCACTGTTTAATGCTTCGATGAGCTTTGCAAGGTCGGCTTCATCATCAATAAGAATATCATCGCGTGGTATATCTGGTGCTGTCGGCTTCTCCTCTCTGGAGGGTGTTTCTTTCGCCGCGGCTTTCTCATCGCTGCCGTCACCATTCAGATCGCTTAGAAAGCGTCGAAACTCAAGGCGTGCAAACAGCTCTTTCAACTGTTCTCTATCTGCATCCTGGACAGCCAACTCATCAAGACTAACGCCTACAGGTGTCTCTGTATCCAGAGCAACCAGCCGATACGAGAGGCGCGCATCATCAGCAAATTCAATCAGGTTCTCCCGCCGCTTGTTCTGTTTTATATCGGAGCTGTGTGATAGCACCCCTTCGAGGTCACCATAGCTATTAAGGAGATCCACCGCTGTTTTTGGGCCGATGCCTGGTACACCGGGGATGTTGTCGGAAGAGTCACCAGCCAGTGCGAGCAGGTCCTGAACGCGTTCCGGGCCAACACCCCACTTCTCTTTTACTTCCTTGGCGCCATATTCGATGCGTTTCATTGTGTCCAGCATCCAGACTTTATCGCTGACCAGTTGCATCAGGTCTTTGTCAGTGGAGACAATGGTAACATCCCACCCTTTGGCTTCGGCCTGTTTGGCCAGTGTGGCGATTACATCGTCGGCTTCATAATTCTCAATACAGATGCGGTTTAGCTTGAAGGCATCGGTAATATCGAATATCCACGGCCACTGTGCAGCCAACTCTTCGGGCATTGGTGGCCGATGTGCTTTGTACTCTTTGTACATTTCGTTGCGAAAGGTGCCGCCTTTGGGGTCAAAGGCGATGGCAACATGGGTAGGGCTCAGATCCTTGAGTACACTGCGCAGCATTTGCACATAGCCGAATACAGCATTGGTTGGTTCGCCCTTCGAATTGGTGAGATTGTGGCGTACCGCATGAAAGGCGCGAAATACGTAGTTGGGTCCATCAATCAAAACTAGGTGTGGCATATGCGCAGCCTGCCTTTCAAAAGCGTATGGTCAATTTGTTACTAACGGGTAAAGGTGAGCTCGTTGGCGGATGAGAGCTCTGGGTTGAAGTTATAGTCGGCAACATTGAACGCTTTTAGCTCTTCCGGGTCTGCTAGTCGGTTCTCAATGATAAAGCGGCTCATATAGCCGCGTGCCTTTTTAGCGTTAAAACTGATGATGCGATACGTGCCGCGCCGTAGCTCTTTAAATACAGGCGTAACAATGCGCCCTTTAATATCACCTGTTTTGATGGCACTGAAGTACTCATTGGAGGCAAGATTGACCAGAACA
>CAZFCL010000015.1:16967-17469 GCA_964517705.1 uncultured Zetaproteobacteria bacterium
TCGCCCTGCTTGGCCAATGCACTATTGATCGAATCGGTGATGCTGCTCCCCCAGAAATCGTAAAGATTTCGCCCGTGGCCACTGGTGAGTTTTGTACCCATCTCTAGACGATAGGGCTGCATCAGATCCAGCGGGCGCAGCACACCATATAGCCCTGAAAGAATGCGCAGGTGGTCTTGCATGAATGAGATGGCATCACTACCCAGTGAGCTGGCATCCAGCCCTTGATAGACATCCCCCGAGAAAGCGAAGATGGCCTGTTTGGCATTGTCAGGTGTGAATGGTGTATGCCACTGCTGGAAACGTTCCATATTTAGATCGGCAAGTTTCATGGAGAGCTTCATCAGATCGGCAATCTCAAAGCTATCTTTCTGACGCATGATTTCGATCAGCTCTCTGGCACGATCAAGGTGATCCGGCAGCGTAAAATCGGTAGTGGGAGAAGCGGCTTTGAAATCAAGTTTTTTGGCAGGTGAGATGACGATCAGCATGGGAGTAATCT
>CAZFCL010000016.1:0-4182 GCA_964517705.1 uncultured Zetaproteobacteria bacterium
GCTTTGGAACCGTTGAGTTGAAGCTGCTGCCGAAAGGGGACAATAACACTTTCAATATTACACTTGATTTGCCCGAAGGTGCGGCACTCGAAGAGAGTGATCGCGTGGCCCGCGAGGTTGGTGATGTTTTGCGTATGCACCCTATGGTGGTCGATTATGAGACCTTTGTCGGGCAGGCAGGCCCTGTTGATTTTAATGGCATGTTGCGTGGATCAGTGCTCAGAGAGGGAGCGCATCTGAGCGAGATTCGTGTGAACCTTGTGGATAAACATGATCGCTCTATTCGTTCTGATGCGATTGTATTGGAGCTGCGTGACCTTCTGGCTCCTGTTCTGGCGGCCAATCCGCATGCCAACATCAAGCTTGTCGAAGATCCGCCAGGGCCGCCGGTGCGCTCAACACTTCTGGCTGAAATTTATGGGCCGGACTACGACACTCAACGTGCCGTTGCCAAAGAGGTGCGCGCTACTTTTGCCGAAACCTATGATGTGGTGGATGTGGATGACTCTGTCGGCGATGATCAGCTACAGCTAAATGTGCACCTGGATAAAGAGAAGGCATCACATCTGGGCGTGGCAACAGAGCAGGTGGCGATGGCTCTGCAGGATTTTCTTCAGGGGTATCACTTTGGTGCGCTGCATGTAGATGAAGAGCGTCATCAGGTCCGCCTGCATGTGCAGCTGCCGAAGGCGATGCGTGCTCACGCTGAGGATCTAAACCGTATCTATGTAAGTGGCGCGAAGGGTGCAGTGCCACTCTCCGCTATTGCTACCGTTAAGACGGGCGTTGTTGCCAAGCCGATCTATACAAAAGATGGTCATGCCGTTACCTATGTAATGGCTGAGCCAAGGCAAGGGTCACAGGTCTATCCATTGCTGGAGATGGATGGAGAGCTTGATGAGCAAGAGATTTTACCGGGAGCTACTGTGAAGACTGGTGGTATGCGCTTTACTGATACTGCTCCTGAAGATACCTACGGATATCATATGCTTTGGGATGGTGAGATGCGTCTGACTCTGGATGTGTTCCGCGATCTAGGGGCTGCGTTTATTGTGGCGCTGGTGCTGATTTATCTGCTTATGGTGGCCTACTATGGTGGATTTATTTTACCGATGATGGTGATGGCGCCAACTGCTCTGACCATGATCGGTATTTTCCCGGGGCATTGGATTACCGGCCAGCCGTTCACTGCCACCTCTATGATCGGCATGATTGCGCTTGCCGGTATTGTGGTGCGGAACTCCACGCTACTTATCGATTTTATTTTGGATTACCGCAAACAGGGGCATGGTCTCAAGGAGGCTGTTCTCGAAGCCGGCGCTGTGCGTGCTCGCCCCATTCTGCTGACTGCATTGGCTGTGATTGCCGGAACATCCGTGATGATTACAGATCCGGTGTTTGGCGGCCTTGGTGTTTCCATGGCCTTTGGGACGTTAGCCGCCACGATTTTAACCCTGTTTATCACACCGCTGATGTACTATCTGTGGCATAAGAATCGCCCGTGGGAGTCCGAGCAGGACTACTCAACATTGCCATCAAAAAGTTAAAAAATAGAAGGAGAACCTTTATGACAATTCAACGTACTATTCGCATTATTGCTGGCTCATTTATTCTTTTGAGCCTCTACCTGGCATACCGATACAACGGTGTAGTATTAACTGAGCCGACATGGCTCTGGTTTACAGCTTTTATTGGCGCCAACCTGCTTCAGTCCGGTTTTACGCAGTGGTGCCTAATGGAGACTATTCTTTCAAAGCTTGGTATGAAGCACTGCTGCGAGAAGTAAGTTTTTATGCGGGCATAGACGATCCCCTTCCTCCCCTTTGGTTCGTCTGTGCCCGTTGATTATTTGATAAAGTGTAAGAGGTAAAATATGCAGTTCATGCAACAGAATGCGGTTTATATTTTTATTGTTTTGCTTGTTGCCTGGTTTTTATGGCAGCGAGTCATCGGCCCGAAGATATCCGGCGTGAAATCGATCACTGTTTCTGACTATATGCAGATGCGTAGTCAGCCACATACACTGGTCGATGTGCGTGAGGCAGGTGAGTGGAAAGCACTACACGCCCCTAATGCGATACATATCCCTCTCGGCGAGGTGAAGGGGCGCATGCACGAAGTTTCAAAGGGTAAGCCGGTGGTGGTGATCTGTGCATCGGGTGGGCGTTCCTCCATGGCTGCAACAGCACTTGCCAATGCAGGCTTTTCCGAGGTGTATAATTTTTCTGGTGGTATGGGAGCTTGGAGTAATGCCGGTTTGCCTGTCGAATAAATTGTTGCGGTTTGAGTTTATTCATAATAATATTATGAACTTCTTATATAGAAAAGTGTGAGGAAGTAATGATTAGAAAGAAAACTTGGGCGATGTTGATGACACTGTTTTTTATGCCGTTCTCCGCAACAGCATGCGGATTTGGAGAGATGACCGCGGAAGGCTATGAGAACACTTCGGTTAAACATGCCTATCAGCATTGGAACCAAGGTGCTTCATCCGCTGTGCCATTTGTGTTTATTGATGTTCGTACACCTGAGGAGTATGCAGAGGGCCATATCGAAGGTGCGCTGCTTATCCCTGTGCAGGAGCTGGAGTCTCGCCTTGCTGGGATACCACACGATAAGCAGGTCTATATCTACTGCCGCTCAGGCAGGCGTTCGGCACGAGCGGCAGCTATGCTGGCCGGAGCTGGTTATTCAAACATTGAAAATATAGTGGGTGGTATCTTGCAGTGGCAGGCCGCCAGCTACCCGGTGGTGAAATAGTGCTGGATTCGGTGACAGTAGATCAGCTCTATCCACGCTGGCTGGTGGCGCGTGAGAAAAGAGAGCCTGTTGCACTAATCGATGTGCGCTCCCCAGAGGAGTATCAAGCATGCCATGTGCCTGGAGCCAAGTTAATTTCACTCAATACCTTGATGGCACGGTTGAATGAGATTCCGAAGGCTGAGGATGTATTTCTGATATGCCAGTCAGGGTCTCGCTCAGCACAGGCTGCCAGTTACCTTGCTCAGGAGGTGGGATACCACAACCTGATCAATGTTGATGGTGGAACAGCAGCATGGGCAAATGGAGGTTATCCTGTTGAAGAGGGCAGGGTCTAACTCACTTTAACAAGGTGTTACGATAGTAAGTCAGGAAATAAACTGAGTCAGTTGAACAGGAGAAAATATGAAAGCAAATGTTGGAGGCGTTGATCGCGCAGTTCGTCTTATCGTCGGTGCTGCTGTGATCGCATTCGGTTATATGGGTGGTCTTGCATCACCGTGGAACGCAGTGGCGATAGGTGTAGGCAGTGTATTTGTGTTAAGCGCGCTGGTTAAGTTTTGCCCGCTTTATCCACTGCTTGGCATTAATACATGCAGCAAGAAAACGGATTGATTGTCTATTCAGATTAGAAAATAGGGCGTGGCCCTACAGGGAAGAGGAGAAGTAATATGGCACATGTAGTAGTTGTGGGAGCTGGTATCGGGGGCATGCCTGCCGCCTATGAAATGAAAGAAGCCTTGAAGAAAATTGGCAAAGAGCATGAAGTTACAGTGGTTTCAAATGTGGACTACTTTCACTTTGTGCCGTCCAATCCTTGGGTGGCTGTCGGCTGGCGAACCAAAGAAGATATCAGCTTTAAAGTTGGCCCATATCTGAATAAGAAGGGAATTAACTTTGTTGCCAGCGGTGTAAAGGAGATTCACCCAAAAGAGAGTAAGCTGACACTGCATAACGGCCATGATCTTGATTATGACTATCTACTGATCACAACTGGTCCACGCCTCGCCTTCGAGCTGGTAGACGGCCTTGGGCCAGATGGGCACACCCACTCGATATGCCATGTAGATCATGCTGTTGAGGCGTACAATGCCTTTGAGGAGTTCTGTAAGAACCCTGGTCCAATTGTGGTCGGTGCGGTACAGGGTGCATCCTGCTTTGGTCCTGCTTATGAATTTGCGATGATTCTTGATACCGAGCTCCGTCGCCGCAAGATTCGCGATAAGGTTCCAATGACATTTGTAACCAGTGAGCCCTATATCGGTCATTTGGGTTTGGGTGGTGTTGGCGATTCCAAGGGTATGCTGGAGTCAGAAATGCGCCAGCGTCATATCAAGTGGTTAACCAACGCTAAAACCACCAAGATTGATGATGGCGTGATGCATGTTGAAACAGTCAATAGCAAGGGCGAAACTGAAGAGA
>CAZFCL010000016.1:4192-15183 GCA_964517705.1 uncultured Zetaproteobacteria bacterium
CGCATGAAGTAGCGTTCAAATATTCCATGATGTTGCCACCCTTCCGAGGCATTCCTGCCGTGGCTCAGGTTGAGGAGATGTGTAATCCGATGGGCTTTGTGATGATCAATGATTATCAGCAGAATCCAACCTATGCAAACATCTATTCAGCAGGTGTTTGTGTGGCTATTCCACCAGTGGAGGCAACACCAGTCCCATGTGGTACGCCAAAGACCGGTTATCTGATTGAGTCCATGGTGACAGCGGCTATTCATAATATCTGCCATGACATTCAGGGCGAAGAGCCTGAAAAGTGTGGCACCTGGAATGCGATCTGCCTGGCAGACATGGGCGATATGGGTGCGGCATTTGTGGCTCTTCCTCAGATTCCACCACGTAATGTGCAGTGGATGAAGAAGGGTAAGTGGGTACATACCGCCAAGGTGATGTTTGAGAAGTACTTTATGCGTAAAATGAAGACAGGTGTTTCCGAGCCATTTTACGAGAAGGCATTCCTGAAGACACTGGGTATCACACGCCTGGATGGCGAGTAGGTTGGCAAAACTTACAGCCAGATTTAAGGGTGGTGCGGCATTCAATATTGAGTGCCGTGGCCACTCGGTGGTAAGTGATCAACCCACCAGCAACGGTGGCGAAGACTCCGGCATGACTCCGCCGGAATTTTTTGCCGGTTCACTGGCAAGCTGCATCGGTTTTTATGTGGCGCGCTACTGCCAGCAGGCAGGCATCGACTGTGATGGTTTGATAGTCGATTGTGACTGGTCAGTGGCAGAAGATGCTCCACGCCGTATTGCTGAATTTACGGTGGATGTGGATTTGCCGGGCTTGCCTGAGAAGCGTAGGCGGGCTGTGGAGCGTGTTGCTTCGTCGTGCCTGATTCACGCCACGCTTCACCACACCCCAGAGATTAATATCAACCTGAAATAATATGCTGGAATACGTCTTTTTTGATCTGCGTCCGCGTGATCTCTTTGTTTCTCAAGTGAATGAACTGGGTGTTGAAGCCCACATGAAAGAGAAAGGAGAGGAGCTTCTGGTTTTGCTGCCCGATGATATTGATGAGGGTACTGTAGATCAGGTTGAGACTCTTTTTATGGATACCTTAGAAATGTCAGAAAGCCTCATGGCTGAAGCAGAAGGGGTCGATAGCTTTGATATTACAGGTGTTGAGGTGAAACTGGCCAGTGGTGAGTCCGTGATGGCATCTGTGGATGCAAAAATTCTCACCAAGCTGCTCTCTGTACTTGATTTCGATGAGCTGGCTATGTTTGTTGACTCTATTACTGCTGCTGTCGAAAAGCCGGACCACAGGCCGATCTGTAAACGACAGCAGCCTGCATAGGTCTAATTGGTAGGCTTTTCCCTCTCCTTTATCCAAAGTTGTTCGTGTCGGTCAACTCTTCGCCACGATATTGCAACGCTTCGGCTATATGAATAGCTGTTACCTTCTCCGATCCCGCAAGATCAGCAATGGTACGTGCAACTTTTAGAATACGGTGATAGCTGCGCGCAGAGAGTGAGAGCTGGCTCATGGCCTTCTCAAGCAGCTTTGCTCCATCCAGATCAGGCTTGGCATAGCGCTCAACTTCACTAGGGCTCATACGCGCATTTACCATACCATCACCCAGCCGGCTGTACTGTATGGACCGTGCGCGCTTTACACGCTCGGCAACCGTTGCTGAGCTTTCTCCTTGTTGCATACGACTTAACTCCTGATGCTCAACTGGCGGCACATGAATACGCAGGTCAAAGCGATCCAGTAGGGGGCCTGAAATACGACTAATATAGCGCTTGATCTGGGTTGGAGAGCAGCGGCAAAGCTTAACAGGGTGCCCGAGGAAGCCACATGGGCATGGATTCATGGCGGCAATAAGTTGAAAACGAGCGGGAAACTCGACGGTGTCAGCAGCACGCGCCACGCTTACACGGCCATCTTCAAGTGGCTGTCGTAGTGTTTCCAGCACCACCCGCTTGTGTTCGGGTAGTTCATCAAGAAAGAGAATGCCGTGATCTGCTTTGGATATTTCTCCCGGTTTCGGGTTGCTTCCACCACCAATAATAGCGACATCGGATGCAGAGTGGTGTGGTTGCCGGAGTGGTGGCTGTTTGCTCATTGGCAAGCGAGAGCTATCTCCCGAAATACTATAGATGCGTGTAACCTCTAACGCTTGTTCTGTGGTGAGTGGCGGAAGAATGCCCGGCAGTCGTTTGGCCAGCATACTTTTTCCAACCCCTGGAGGGCCGCTCATAAGTAGGTGGTGGGCACCAGCAGCAGCAATCTCCAGCGCTCTACGCGCCTGTTGTTGGCCGCGTATATCAGCCATGTCGATATCCACCCTCCTTTCGACAGGGTCTTCCTCAAGCGGTACCGCACTTTGTAGCGCTGTTTTGCCAGAGATGTGCTCCGCAACAGCTAACAGGTGTTCAGCTGGATAAACAGTTATACCCTCAACAGCTATAGCCTTGCTGACGGGCAAAGAGAGTGAGTGGAAGTGCACCATTAACAGGATTGAGTCGTCCATCCAATGCAAGCTCACCAATTAGAAATGGGCTCTCTATCTCCGGATCCTTACTCTCCTGTGCAGCTGTTTCAGATAGTAGTGGTAGGTGTGGCTGCTCATTCAGTTGGCCGGATGCCTTAAGAAGTGTAACAGCGATGGGTAGGTCAAAGTGCGATCCATCCTTGCGGCGGTCGGCAGGGGAGAGGTTGACTGTGATACGGCGGAGTGGAAATTCAAAGCCCGAATTGATCATAGCTGAACGGATACGATCACGTGCTTCGCGCACCGCGCCTTCAGGGAGACCTACAAGGCTCCAGCAGGGAAGGCCGCGGGAGAGATCTACCTCGACAGCGACATGTTCGGCATCGAGACCTCTCAGGGATGCGCTAGATAGTCGGGCTAGCATCTTCCTGTGTCATGGTTGGTTACACACCTTTTTTGAGAAGGGCCTCCAGCTCTGCAACTCTGGCCTCTAGTGTTTGCAACTCATCTTTCGCCCTTTTCAGCATCGCTTCCTGAACCTGCATGCGCTCATCTGTCACAACATCAAATTGTGACAGTGCATTCTCAACGATAGAGCGAACCTGTGTTTCGGCACCCTGTTTTAGGCCGCCAAGCATGCGTATGCCACTGGCAATTTTTTCTGCAATATCATCCATGGATTGCTGTTCTGTCATCGATTACTCCAGTTAAACAGGGCGTACTGCTTACTACTTCTACTACTTACAATAGATGCCTTCAGGTAGGCAATTTCTCCTGATGGCAGCTCGATCTCCAGCCACTCTTTTATGCTGCTAGGTGTTACAGGAAGTCTGGCGCCGGGGCGAAACCACCCAACCTTGGCCGCGTTGGTATTGGGCTCTTTTCTCAGTTCATTGTATTTTGAGGTGTCAATACGGGCATCTTCAGGAAGCTGTGAAAGTTTATTACGTATGGTTTCGATAAGAGCATCTTCAACCGACTTTTCACGTATGCTTCCTGTCACTGCTACACGCATGGTGGTTAACCTCTTTGTGCGCGCCTGCAAGGTGATGGTGCCATCAATATGTTCATTGCCAAAACCGATGCCATAATCGCCACCCTTTTGAATTTCCAGCACATCAATCTCTAGCTCAGTTGCCTGCAGTCCCTGCTGTACGGCAGCCAGTGTTTTACGCATATTGGCAGCAAAGCTCTTCTCTTTGCTGGAGAACTGGTCCGCTACTTTTTCGTATATCACAGCAGGAATAGCAGAGACAGCAGTCAGTGCGGCGGTGCAACCTGACAGAGAAAGAAGTAGCGCTGCTATAATTAAAGCTCGAAACATTACGATACCCCCCACCTTTTTCCATCGACATTCGGAATGTTCAGGTGGTCGAGCACTCGATCAACCATAAAGTCGACGATCTCTTCCAGAGAGTGGGGGCGATGGTAAAACCCTGGCATAGCAGGGATGATACTGGCACCCATACGGGAAAGTTTCAGCATATTTTCAAGGTGAATGGTGGAAAGGGGCGTCTCCCTCGGCACGAGGATCAGTTGCCGCCCCTCTTTGAGTATGACATCGGCGGCACGTTCAATCAGGTTGTCGGAGATGCCTACGGCAACTCTTCCCAGGGTGCCCATGGAGCAGGGCACTATTACCATCTTCTTGATGCCTGCTGAGCCTGACGCCACAGGTGAGAACCAGTCTGCCAGTCCATAGCAGTGAATCATTGAGGCGGAGACATCAAGGTGAGTAGAAAGTGCTGCTGCCGTTTCGTTGGCATCTTCCGGAAGTTCTAGCTCTACTTCCTGTTTGAGAACAATACGTGCTGCATTGGATAGAAGAATGTGCTGTGGAACATCTGCCTTGACCAAGTGCCGAATCAGTTGCAGCGCATAGGCCGCACCAGATGCGCCTGTAATGGCAACAATGACTGGATCCTTCTTGGCAGTACTATTCACTTTTTCTGTCTCCTGTGCGCATCTCTGGCTGAAAGAGTAAAAGATATTCAGGGAAGGGCAATCCCAACTTTTACATTGAAAAGCCTTCGCCCAGGTAGAGGCGGCGGGCATCGGGGTGCTCAATGATTTCATTGGCAGTGCCTTGAACAATAATTTCTCCAGCACTCATCAGGTAGGCACGATCGCAGATAGAGAGGGTGTCGCGAACATTATGATCGGTAATGAGTACACCGATACCTTTGCTTTTCAGGTCGGCGATCATGGATTGAATGTCTTCAACAGCGATTGGGTCAACACCGGCAAATGGCTCATCTAGCAGAAGAAAGCGTGGCTTGGTCACCAGTGCGCGGGCAATCTCAGTGCGCCGGCGCTGCCCACCGGAGAGGGTGTATGCCTTCTGGTCGCTCACTTCCTCAATGCCAAGCTCAAGCAGCAGGTTTTCCAGCTCTTCCTCTACCTGCACCTCCGGAAGGTTCAGTGTTTCAAAAATAGCCAGAAGATTCTCACGCACTGTTAGCTTTCGGAAAATACTTGCTTCCTGAGGTAGGTAACCGATTCCATTCCTTGCCCTCAGATACATCGGTTGCGCTGTAATATTGCGATCATCAAGCGAGACGGTGCCGCTATCGGCTGCAATTCGTCCGCACACCATGTAGAAGCTGGTGGTTTTTCCCGCGCCGTTGGGGCCGAGCAGGCCGATACATTCGCCAGAGAAGAGATCGATATCGACATTCGAAACAGCTTTTTTATGTCGGTAGCTTTTGCATAACCCTTTGGCGGAGAGGTGGTGGACGCTACTCATGCTCTTTTCCTTTTGGCGAAGGGATGCCGATCGTTTCATCCGACTCAATGATCATATGTGTTCTTCCGCCTTCCTCTGCCTGAACCACTGTCTCATCCCTGTTGATATGATGAATGATTTTTTCTCCCTCAATCCGACTGCCCTCCTGCTTCAGTACGGCTTGATCGATTAAGGTCAGGGTGTTTTTTCTCTGGTCCAGAATGGCTCTCTTTGACCTGCCTATCACATCGCCCTGTAGCAGTTGAATATGCCCAAATGCTTCAGCCCACTCAAGCTGTCCATTTCTGTAGTGGGTGAGGAGCTTGTCACAGTGAAGGTTAAAATCATCCCGCTTCAGATAAACATTGCCGATAAACTCTGCCTGATCATTCGTGTGGTGGAATAGCATTTTATCGGATTCAATCTCCATGTTTCCAGCATAGAGCTGCATAGGCAATAGCAATACTGCTGAAATCATCAGGCCTCTGATCACTATTTTACTCCCTGCCACTGTGGATTCCGATCCTGAATCCAGATGCTGTCATCGACCTTAATTTGATCGCTGCTTCTCTGCAATCGCATGTTTTTCCCTTTTGCCGAAAGTGTCTCTCCCTCAATGGTAAACGCTTCGGGCGCATGCGCCTCATCACGAGCACTGTTATAGGTCAGTGCTTTTGTATGCATCGTCCACGTTTCGTGTTGGACAGATACTTGATTCTGAAAACTGATATTTCGTTCTATCGGTTCAAACCATGCCTGCTGGCCATCAATGGTGATCTCCGCCCCTGAGTTGGTAAACAGCACCAGCTCAGGTTCAAACAAAAGCATCCTTCCATCCTCTTGCTGTTTCGCCTCAATGGCTCGCAACTTCCAGATGATTTTTCCACCTTTACGCTCGACGATCACCGGACTTTCCACTTCGGTCTTCGGCGGCTCTTTAGCTACTTCTACCTTCTCCACCTCGGCGGGGCCTGCGAGCCACATGAGAAGAATGGCGAGGGCAACACTGCCCACTGAAACAGCGAGACTTGCCCACTTTATCCATCGCCATGCCTGTTGATCCATTTAGTGGTGGTTCAGACGGACCAGCCGCAATCTTCAGGCGATGTGCCATAACGTTTATGGACAATCTCCTGCCAGGCATCTTTGGCTAGAAGCAGTCCTTCTGCCGCCTGTCGAATAGCGCCGCGCCCACCACAACAGTCCGAAACCCAATCAGCGTGATTCAGAACCGAGACGTGTGCATCTGCTGGAGCAAGACTTAGGCCACACTCATACATTGGCGGAAGATCAAGTACATCATCACCCATCATGGCGCACTGCGCTGCGGGAATACCTGAGTCTTTCACCAGTTGCGCCAACCCTTCGGCTTTGTTGAGGCATTTTTGTATCACATACTCGATGCCAAGATCAATGGCTCTGGCCTCGACAACAGGGGAGATGCGGCCAGTGATGATGGCAACCTTGATACCTGCACGCTGAATCATTTTGATGCCGTGGCCATCCCGCACATTAAATGCTTTCAACTCATCACCACGTTTATCCATGATGATAGAGCCATCAGTCATCACGCCATCGACATCAAGGATCAGCATGCGGATGGCTGATGCCTTGCTGAATGGAAAATCGAACCCTCTTTTCTGAGTCATCAGGCCTCTCCCTTCAGGATATCGTGCATATGCACAGCACCGACAATATTCTCTTCGCGCTCCTCATAGACAAAAAGGACCGTGATTTTCTTCTCTTCCATCAGGTGTAACCCTTCGCTGACCAGCTTGCCTGCCTCAATGCGTGCGGGGTTTGTGTGCATCAGCGAGCAGACCGCTGCATCAAGGTCCATGTGTCCAGATTCCAGAATACGTCGCAGATCCCCATCGCTAAGGCAGCCGGTGAGGGTGCCGTTCTCACTGACACCAGTGATACCGAGGCGGTGTTTGCTGATCTCCATAATAGCATCACGAAGGGTGGCACTGCTGGCCACCATCGGTAGTTCATCGCGGTGGTGCATAATATCAGCAATGCGCAGCAGCTTTTTACCAAGGCTTCCGGCCGGATGCACACGGGCAAAGTCCTCTTCACGGAAACCGCGCTGATTCAAGGCTACTACAGCCAGCGCATCACCAAGTGCCAGGGCGGCGGTGGTGGAGGCGGTGGGGGCGAGGTTGAGTGGGCATGCCTCACGCGTGACCGGAATATGGAGCACAGTATCGGCATGCTGCGCCAGCGTGGATGTTCTGTTGCCGGTAATAGCAATCACGTTGGCACCACGTCGTTTAATCTCTGGAAGCAGGCCGCACACCTCTTTTGTTTCACCGCTGTGGGAGAGCGCCAGTACTGCATCTGTGCCGGCAATCATGCCGAGGTCACCATGCTGCGCTTCGGCCGCATGCACAAAAAATGCAGGGGTGCCGGTCGATGCAAATGTGGCAGCAATCTTCTTGGCGATGATGCCCGACTTGCCCATACCAATAACAACGAGCCTGCCCTCAGTATTCAGGATTGTTTCAACAGCTTTTGCGAAGTTTTCATCCAGAGCTTCCCGCTGGATCTTCAGTGCTTCGATTTCGATATCGAGCACCTCTCCAGCCTTTGTAAGCCACTGTTTCTGTTCAGGTGTTGTCATTCACTACTCCCAGTTCAAGGCGACCTGAATAGTTGTGCCTTCCAGCTTAGCCAGTAGCGGTGCGGTTTTTGCTTTGAAACGTCTCTTTTCTGCTCTTGCGATTGGCTTGGCTGGTGGGTGCTTAACCGTCAATGGATTAACGGCGCGACCACGTGTGCGGAACTCGAAGTGCAAGTGCGGCCCTGTTGCCAGGCCAGACATGCCGACATATCCGATCACCTTGCCCTGGCGTACTTTCATGCCTTTTTTCAAGCCTCTGGCATAGCTGCGCATATGTGCATAGACCGTGGTGTGATTGCGATTGTTATGGCGAATCTCGATATACCTTCCATAGCCGCCTTTCCAGCCAACATAGGTCACACGCCCATCGCCAATGGCGCGAATCGGTGTGCCGCTGCGGGCTGCATAATCAACACCACGATGGGCGCGGGTATAACCAAGCACTGGATGTTTGCGCTTCTTCTTGAAAGTGGAGGAGATGCGTGAAAATTTCACCGGCGCTTTCAGGTATGCCTTACGCATGCTTTTACCTTTCGGTGTGAAGTAATCGACTTTGCCACTGGCCTGCTCATAGCGAACTGCCCGGAAGGCCTCGCCCTGATTGATGAACTCAGCAGCCAAAATCGTGCTCTCCAGCATCTTCCCTTCATCGTTGTAGCGCTCTTCATAAACGAGCTGGAAACTATCTCCGCCGCGTATATCGCGGGCGAAATCGATATCCCATGCAAAGATATCGACAAGGTTCATGATGGTGCGCTGGTCTATACCCGCCTTGTCTGCCGCAACAAAAAGACTTCCATCAATCATGCCGGAGGCAAAGCGTTTACGAGTATACACCTCGCGCTCACTCAGTGTTGCGTGCCAACTCTTATCACCACTCTGCTTGCGAAGCTGTAGCCGTTTCTCACCATCAATGTTGTAGTAAACAGAGGTGCTGTTTTCATTGTCAACTCGGGTAAAGGTCTGTCCGGTGCGAATATTACGCAGCTTATATGTCGAATTGGCTTCGCTGATTAGGTCATGGCTGGTTGCGTAATCGAAGCCGAGGCGCTCAAGTGCTGCAATGGAATTATCACCACGTTTAATAGTTGTGCTTGTGGTGCGTGTTACATTCTCTTCAGTTTCCAGTGTGGCTGTCACCCACTCCTCTTGAGGGATAGAGACATGAGCATCTGCCTTTTCTCCAGCGCTGCTGACAAACAGCATAATGGCAACAAAACCGATACTGGCACCAACCACAGGGAAAATACCGGGGGCGGGGATAGAGGGGAGCTTCAGGCCTGCTGTTGCATTGGAGAGCTTGAGCAGCAGCGCAGATAGCCCGGAGCGGACTACCTTTCTTTTTCTGCGACGGCGGTTTATGCCGGACATAGAGCCTGATGAAACCCTGTCGGAAAAATCATATTTAAAACCGTTCGGCAAGAGCCCCTCCTGAATTGCTGCAGGCTGAATACCGCCGCATTGCTTGTCAAAGAGTCAAAGGGCATGATTTTGGCCTTTCAGACCTTCTTAGGGGAGAGCCAGATGCCAAGTTTTGATATTGTCAGTGAAACCGATATGCAGGAGATGAGTAATGCGGTGAATCAGGTGATTAAAGAGATCACCACCCGTTACGACTTCAAAGGCAGCAATTCAAGCATTGAGCTTGGCGAGCAGAGCATCACGGCGGTGGGTGATGAGATCAATAAGCTCAACACTGTTACAGAGATTCTGCGTGGCAAGCTGGTACGTCGCAAACTTGATCCTAAGTGTCTGGAGTATGGCGATCCTGAGGATGCCAGTGGCGGCTGCAAGCGGCAGGTGATTACGATCAAGCAGGGGGTCAGCACAGAGCTGGCCAAAAAGATCGTGAAACGCATCAAGGATGAAAAGATGAAGGTGCAGGCCTCGATTCAGGGTGAGCAGGTGCGTGTTACCGGTAAGAAGCGTGATGATTTGCAGGCGGTGATGGCACTGGTGCGTGAAATGGATACAGACAGACCTCTCAACTTCACCAATTTCAGAGACTAACTACTCTTTAGGTAGAAGGTTAACCAGAGATTCTATATTACCAATTTTATTGATTTTATCTGTTGATATTGCAACTTCATAATCGCCATCACCCTTGGACTTTAGGACAATGGGATAGGTGAACTTTTTGCTATCTGTGTAGACCTTTTCAAACTCATCTTTATGGAGGAACTCCATCTTCACATTGCTCTCTTCTCGATACTTTTTCCACTCTTCCCGCTCTGAGAGCAGCCCGTGTGTGATAGAGCAGAGATTGCATGAGTAGGTACCCGGGCTGATGATCTTATGGCCAATATCAAGCCATGTATTCACCTTGCCACTGTTGGCATTATAAACGAACGTGATATTCATGTCTGTCACTTTGCCTCATAAAGTATTTGCTACCTTCAAGCTGCCTGATGCCAATATAAGAGATGTGCTGGAGAGTGGCAAATAGGCTGGGGGTTTGACATACTCAATCAATGAATAACTTTTCTGATGAATTTCCACTGCGGCCTGATCTGGTTTATTTAAATCATGCGGCGGTCGGTGTCTGGCCGAGGCGTACTGCTGATGCGGTCAAAGCCTTTGCGGAAGAGAATATGAGGCAAGGCGCCAGTGATTATCCGAAGTGGCTTAAAGTAGAACAGGAGCTGCGAGGGCGCTTGCAGCGTCTTATCAATGCAGTTTCACCCAGCGATATTGCACTGGCCAAAAACACCTCCGAGGCACTATCTCTGATTGCATACGGGATCGATTGGCAGCCGGGCGATAATGTTGTCTCTACAAGTCAGGAGTTCCCCTCCAATCGCATTGTCTGGGAATCATTAAAAGAGCAGGGCGTGGAGCTGCGCTTGGCGGATGTTTCAGGTAGTGATCCAGAAGCAGCAGTGCTGGCGCTCTGTGATGATCACACACGACTTCTCACAGTCAGCTCTGTGCAGTATGGCACCGGCCTCTGTATGGATATGAAAAGACTAGGGGAGTTCTGCCGTAGTAACGAAATCCTCTTCTGTGTTGATGCGATTCAGAGCCTTGGGGCGATTAGATTTGATGCGCAGGTATGTTGTGCCGATTTTGTGGTGGCAGATGGGCACAAATGGATGCTGGGGCCTGAAGGCATTGCTCTTTTCTATTCAGCACCAGAGGCGAGAGAAAAACTAAAGCTGTT
>CAZFCL010000017.1:0-14972 GCA_964517705.1 uncultured Zetaproteobacteria bacterium
ATCTCCGATGCCGACCTGCATGTGCTCAACCTACAGCTTGATGAGTACCGGGTACCTACTGAGCCGTGGATTCAACTTGTTAACTCCAGCAGCAGCTGGCCACATCAGCCGTAGCGAAAACCCTGCTTAGAGAACGTCGACAGCCTTTGCGGCAAGCCTCGACCGCTCGCTCGCTTTCAGAGCAATATGCCCAGCATGCTCCCAGCCAGCAAATGCTGACACAGCCATCGTTAGGCCATTGGTGTGAGCAGTGAGATAAGGTGTATCGATCTGCGCATTATTACCCAGCAGGATGATCTTCGAATCCTCTCCCACACGGGTCACAATCGTCTTCATCTGATGCGGTGTCAGGTTCTGTGCCTCATCAACAATCAGCCATGTTTTGGTGAAGGTGCGCCCACGGGCAAAGGAGAGTGCTGCGATCTCGATTCTGTGTTGGCCCAGAATATCAGCAATATTTTGCGCTTCATCCCCTAACAAAATAGAGAGATTATCGGTAACAGCCCCCATCCACGGCTCCAGCTTCTCCTGCTCTGTACCCGGAAGAAAACCAATATCCTGCCCCATTGGAACAGTTGCACGAGTCACCAAAATCTTCTCGTACAGCCCAACATCCAGTGTCTGGTGCAGCCCAGCAGCCAGCGCCAGAAGAGTTTTACCAGAACCGGCAAGCCCAAGCATCGCAACCAGATCAAGTTCGGCATCCATCAACAGGTTTATCGCCATATTCTGCTCTAGGTTTCTGGCCTGAATACCCCAGATTGCATGCCTCTCATGACGATATGATGTGATATCACAAAGATGCACTCTGCGATTCTCATCAATCTGCGTACACTGCATCGCAACTTCACGCTCACCGGGCAGCACAACAAATGACTTGATAAAGGGAAGCGCCATCTCCTCCGGCCAGCTAACAATGAAGTGGTTGCCGTGATCATGCTCCAGCATCTCCATGCCCTCTGCCATAGTTGTCCAGACTTCGTCATCAAGCCTGAATTTGCCGCTTGGTAAGATAGAGAGGTCGTTCACCACCAGATCAGAGCGGTAATCTTCGGTCTTAAGCCCCAGTGCACGCGCCTTAACACGCAGGTTGATATCCTTGGAGACCAGAATAACGTGGCGATCCGGATGATCTTTCTGTACAGACAGGCAGACAGCAATGATACGATTATCACCGCCACTTCTGGCCAGTGACTCCGGCAGTAGAGCAAGCGCCTTCTGATGCGACATTTCGAAGAAGAGCCTGCCGCCACCGGGAAGCAGGCAACCTTTGGAGAGATCCTCGGTTTCAGCGCTCAACTCATCAAGTTGGCGTGATGCTTCACGCACATTGCGCGCCAGCTCATCCAGTCCGCGTTTAATCTTGTCCATCTCTTCAAGCACCACGATTGGCAGCACTACATCATGCTCATCGAAGTGTTGTAGTGCATTCGGATCATGCACCAGCACATTGGTATCAAGAACGTATATCTTGCGGCTCTCTGTATCGCTCAAAGGGTGCCTCCCTGAAGTTGACGGTGCTGGAATAGGTAAAGTAACAGCCCCAATATTTTAATGCCCCATGATCGCGCCACCCAAGTTCCACATGGGTAGAAAAATGCCCAGTGCGAGAACAAAAACCATCGCTCCCAAGCTAATGATAAGAATCGGCTCTATCCGCTCAGAAAGCATTTTAATCTCATAGTCGATATCCCGCTCATACAGCTCTGCGATATCAGACATCAGACCATCCACATCACCTGTCTCTTCACCTACAGCAATCATCTGAAGCACCAGCGGTGGAAACACTTCTGCATCCTTTGCTGTCTGGGCCAGGCCATCTCCAGATCTGACACCACGCTTCATCACCTGAATACGCTCACGTAGATAATCATTCCCCACCATGGTTGAAACGATGTTCAAGCCCTGGACGATAGGGATGCCACTCTTATACACCATCGCCATGGCACGGGAGAATCGAGCCAGCACTATTTTGAGGATAATCTCCCCGGCAATAGGAATATGAAGCTTCCATTTCCCCCACTGGTAGCGTCCTGTTTCGTAATGGGTCCAGATACGGAACACCCACACCATGCCGACTAATCCAGCCAGCAGCATAGGCCAGTAGCTCACCATCCAGTCGGAGAAGGTGAGAAGAACCTGTGTCATCATTGGCAGTTCAGCATTAAAGCCTTCAAACACCTTGGCAAAGGTAGGGATCACAAACAGGTTTACAATAACGATAGCCAACGCCATGGCAGCTACAACAAACGCCGGATAGTTCAGCGTGGAGCGAACACGAGCCTTCATCTCTTTTTCAAACAGCTGGTACTCATAAAGCCTTAAAAACATGGTATCCAGCTGCCCTGTCTCCTCTCCCATTTTTACCATACTTAAATAGATCGGGGGGAAAATCTTGGGGTAATCCGCCATGGCCACCGAGAGGCTCACGCCTTCATTGAGCCTGGCCCTCATGGATTTAAGTGTCTCTGCAAATGAAGTGGAGTGCGCTGAAGCCTCCAGCCCCTCCAGCGCTCTTAGAATGGGGATGCCGGACTTTGCCAAAGTGTGCATTTGCCGGCTAAACAGCATGAGCTCCACCGGCGTCACTGGTGAGTATGTGAGTATGCGCAACCAGGATCCCTTTGCCTTTTCTGCCGTGGGGTGCTCATACTGAATATCTATCGGCACAACACCTTTGGCGATCAGCTGATCGGCAACATCGGCGCTGCTCTCACCCTGCAGAATACCCTGAACAGGATCCCCTTTCTGGTCACGCCCTTTAAAAATAAAGCTCGGCATCTTCTTAGCGCTCGGACTGAATGCACACTTGCATCGCTTCCTGCAGTGAAATGGTCCCTTCCTTCATCTTTTGCAGTGCTGCATCCTGAAGTCGCACCCCCTTCAAGCGAAGCTGAGCCAACTTCATAAAGATGGCACTATCAGCCTCCACTGCTGCCTCAGCCAGCTCGTTGTCCATCACGAGCATTTCATAGATACCTGTTCTTCCATAGCAGCCTGTATCGCTGCAGTGTGAACAGCCCTTGCCAATCCGCAGGCCTGCCCAATCATCATGCGCTACCCCCATGCTATCAAGCCACTCTGTTTCCTGACCTGTCGGGATATACTGCTCACTACAGTTTTCACATATACGGCGCACCAAACGCTGTGCAATCACCGCATGGACAGAAGAGGCCACCATAAAAGGAGCCACGCCCATATCAATAAGGCGAAACAGCGTGCCTGAAGCGTCATTGGTATGCAGTGTTGAAAATACCAAGTGCCCTGTCATCGCAGCACGCAGCGCAATGTGTGCCGTCTCAACATCACGGATCTCCCCCACCAGGATCATATCGGGGTCCTGGCGCAGGGCAGAGCGCAAAACAGATGTAAATGACAGGCCTATCTTTTCATTTACCTGTATCTGATTGGTGCCGGGAAGGCGATACTCCACAGGGTCTTCCACTGTGATGATGTTTCGATCCATGCTATTTACTTCGGCCAGTGCTGCGTAAAGTGTCGTTGTTTTTCCTGAGCCTGTCGGCCCTGTCACCAATATCATGCCATGTGTACGTTTCAAGAGCTGCTGAAAGCGTTGATACACCTCTTCTGGTAGACCCAAATGATCCAGCTGTAGAAAGCGCATGCTATGATTCAGCAGACGCATCACTACCGACTCGCCAAACTGGGTCGGTGCGATAGAGAGGCGCACATCTATCACCTCTGTACCCACCTGAACATTAAATCGGCCATCCTGAGGCAGGCGCTTCTCAGAGATATTCAGACCAGCACACACCTTCAACCTCAGAGCCAAAGCTGGCGCCACATGGATCCCCATTCTGTTTTGTAGCTGTAGTCGACCATCCACACGAAAACGGATCTGCAGATCCGCCTCCTGCGGCTCGATATGAATATCTGATGCACGCATATGAGTGGCATCTTCAAAGAGGCCCCGCAGCAATCTCACTACAGGTGTCTCTTCCGAATCCAGAGAAGCGCCCAGCGTCTCAAAGTTCACATAATATTCGTCCTGACCTTCTGAAACTGTTTTCGCGAGTTCTGAAATCTCTTTTGCATGCGAATAGACACGCTTGATCACATCTGACAAAGGAGTTTTGGCCACAATCGCAATTTTTATACTGCTGCCAAGCAGGCGTGGAATCTCTTCAATCGCAAACATGTCCATCGGGTCGGCCATGCCAACCAGCACACTATTGGCGGAAGCCTTCAGGATAATAGCCTGAAACCGGCGAGCCTGCGCTTCGGGCAATTTTCGCGCGATATTCGAATCAACCTTGTAATCTTTCAGATCAATAAAAGGAATATGAAGAATTTCTGCAACCGCTTCACAAACCTGCTGTTCGGTCACCAGCCCCTGGTTGATAAGGGTGTCCCCAAGTTTTTCATTCTTCAGCACCTGTTCCTTCAGTGCAGAATCAAGCTGTGCAGAGGAAATCAGCTTATTTTCAACCAGCCAGTCTCCCAAACGAACTATGCCATGTTGCGCCATCACTCTACCCCTGAGTCACAAGTACAATGTGTTAAACGAAATGGTACTTCTCCGCACACGTACCCTATTTTATCATAAGTTCTGAAACTCTTCATCCAGGGTCAGTTTCAGCCACTGTTTTGCACTTGTTCTCACTGGCTGACAGGCCCAGATCTACTCCGGGATGCAGAAACACCTCTCGCTTACCGTAAGCACCAAGTGTTATCACTCTGTCTCGGCATATCGTGATAACGCGCTCGCCATCAACCGTATCTCCCAGCCCCAGATACTTACCATTTATCACAGCCGAGTGGCGATCCGGTGCAATAAACACACCCTGAAGCTCGAACTTGCTCTCTGCATCTTTTGAAAAGAGGAACGCGGGCTGTGTCGGATCCTGCCAGGCCTCTTCAGCATGCAGCGGCCATACCCACACAAGACAGCTGATTATGAGTGTCTTTAGAACTGAAGCCATGTCGCATCCTTGCTTAACGTATAGAGCACCAGTCGCAACTCACTGCGTGGATACTGCACCACATTCAACACCACGGATTTCCAGAACACCTGCATAGATGATGACTCCAGATCATCCAGATAGCGCATTAGATCTGCATAACCACCCTGCAGCAGCACCTCCACATGGTGCTCAAACAGTACTACTTCGCTTGAGCCTTCCGCCCGATGCTGGCGATCAGCCTGCAGTGTCCGCAGTGATATCAATTTTAGGCTGGTATGCTCTGCAAGTGTATCCTCCAGAAGATAGACGATTTTATCCGCTGGAATCAATCTGGTCTGAAGCTCTCCCAGCATTGCCTTCTGCTCTTCGACCCGGCGAGCCACTACAATATGGCTTTCAGCATCAAGGCCCTGGCCACTACCTGCTGCAAATTTGCCAAGCTGGGTCTGCACCTGTGCAACACTCTGATTCTGTTGCTGAATACTGCTGTAAAGCATTTTCTGTTTGGCAATAACAGGGCCGAACAGGAGCCCGTCCAGAACGATAAAGAGAAACAGCACTGCTGCTGAAAATATCAGCACCCGTCCCCGTATGGATAGCGCATCAATCTGTTCATCAATACGATCTATCATGGTGCCTTCACCGAAGTCTCAGATGTTGAATCCAGTGTGAAAGAGACGTATGAAACATCACCCCTCTTTTTCTGCTTTATATCCAGCGCTGCGAACTCATGTCCACGCATCACCGGCTCCGACCGCAAGCGCTCTATGTATGAAGATAGCAATTCGGATTTAAGCGCTTCGCCGTGCAGGGTCAGCTTCACCCCGTCACCAATAATCTCAAAGTGGGTCAACCAGAGACCCGGCTCATCCTGTCTGGCAAATGCACGCATATATTCAGAGTAACCGCCTGTATAAAAGGCACCTCTGCCCTGCAGAGCGTGAATCATTCGCTTATCACGCTGCACCTCCGCCTTCAGCTTCGTCAACGCCATCTCCCGTGACAATGCGCTCTTCTGCAAACGCTCACTCTGGCCGCCATATATCTCCTGAATCACACCCAGCTGCTGTTCCGCCTGATCCACCTGATAGAGAAGGTAGAGATAAAAAAGAAGAGCCCCTATCACAAATAGACCCATCGCCTGCAGCATGGACTTTGAAGAAAAAGCTGCCTGCTTCGGTTTAGGGGCAAACTGCATCAAATTAATTTGACACTTCATACCTGCCCCTCCTCACAGCGGAGTGCCGCGCCAATCGCAGGCATGGCATGGCAGAGGAATGTGTGGTCTGACAATTCAGGCACAGCAGAAATATCAATATGTCTCTTTAAATCCGGACGCTCCACAGAGAGCGGGATCTCCTCCTCAAGTAGCTGCTGTAGAGCCGGGCTCTCTGGTGCTGCAACCATCATCTTGCTGAGATGGGTGCCATAGAACTGGCGAGAAAAATAGTCCAGCGCACGTTTCACCTCTACAACAAGCTGCTCTGCCTGCTCCTGAGCACCATTCTCGTTCGCCAGCTGTCGCCAGCTCACCTGTATATGTCGCCCTGATAGCAGCTCTCCATCCAGGGTAATCGTCAATGCTGTGCAGTGCTCGCCCACGTGCAGAAATGCCAGCGCACTGTTCTTCTCTTCAAACAGGGCTGCGATATTACGCTGTGCCATATCCGGTATATCCACCACATTCAGAGTACAGTTGGATTGATTAAAGAGTGACACAAAACGGCGAACAACCCCCTCCTCCGCCGCAACCACATAGAGCAGGTCTGTCGCTTCATGACCCGATCGTTTTTGAGAGAGGGGTATATAGTCGATCAGAAGCTTCTCCACATCTGACTCCACAGCACCCTTGAGCTGCCAGCGAATCGCCTGCTTCATCTCATCTTCCTGCACCACCGGCGCATCAATGATCAGGGCGCTGTACATATCGAAGGGTAGCAGTGCTGTGAACTCTGAAGCCTGAAGATCCACTTCCTTGAGCGCCTTTTTCAAAGTTGGCACTACCCCATCAGTGATCGGCTCAAATATACAGTTCAGAATATGTGGGCGGTGATCCTGCATACGGATAGCCACCACATGCACGCCCTGCTCACCCACCACAATGGCAACCCTCTTATCGTTCTGCTTTTTAAGCTGCAAACGATTAAGTTGAAAGCGACTCAATGCCTGAACATCCATAATGAGTAGGTTACTTGCCTCCTAGGTATCCCACAACCACAAAAGCGGTAAGAAGTGGCAACATCACTGCCTCACCCTCGCCTCAACAATTCGCTCAACATAGTTCGGGCTACCCGGCAGGGCGCCCTCCATCCCTGTGGCTGTCACGGTAAGGTCGTAAACCCAGCGAAAATCGTTATGAATCTCCTCATACTCTGTAGCCACACAGGAGACCTGCACATTAAATGAGCCCAGCACACCGGCCAGTGTGTCCACAGAAAGTGTCTTCACCACGCTGGCGGTGCCTTCCGGGCAGGTTGTCCAGCGCACCCCTGCAGCCTGCTGATAGATATGATACTTGGCCCACTCAAGCCCTGTCTCAGTCGCTTGTGAAGCGCGCATAGAGAAGAGATCAAGGGCATGACCCTGACTCTGTACCGTAGAGAGCTGCAACATCACCGTAGCGATGCCTGAAAGCACCAGCAGCAGAAAGATGGCAGATAGAAGGCTAAAGCCGCCCTGTTTTGACAAACGATTGGGCAAGCGGTGGCAGGTCATGGTGTGTTATCCACATGGATCAGCTCATGGAGCTCCACTGTCTCACCCTCCCAGGCCACCTCCATACTCACCTTTATGATACCGACTGTGCTGGTCAGATTCTCATAGGCAAAGGTGCAGCTGCTGATATGGCTCAACAGAAGAGAGCTGCTGCCTGTCAGTGGAGGTGCCTGCTGGGATGTGTTGTAACCGTAGAGCCAGTAGCGCTTCAGGGTTCCTGTACCATCACCACTGCCATCCACCCCGGCACCTTCACAGGCATAGGTGATCGCCTGTGTATCCCCCGAAATCACCTGAAAGCGATTCCCCTCCACCTGTGCAAAGGCGGGAAACTGCTCCTCGATAATCATCACGGAACGCTTGACTGCTGTCTCCCCCACATAGGGGCGGCGCACACCATTTCCGGCATAGGTTTTATCATAAGGAGGGTCACCGCTTGTGAGCGCACTACCGACCACAATCTGATCACTCAGATCATCGGTGGCACCGCGCGTGAGCAGCATGGAGGGGCCAATAATCACAAAGCATGTATCAGCATCAGAAAACACCAGCGCACCACCGAACTTATCCCCCTTGTAGCCTGTGCAATCCTCCACGGGGTTTTCCGCCGGAGGCCCGGGGATATAATTATTCCATCCGCTCATCGGCAGAAACTCGATATAGCTGCTGCCAGCCACATCGGGCATACGTATGCTATTTGGAATCACACTGCTGAAATCCCTGTGCACGCGCTGCAGGGCGCTATCGGTAATATCGATCAGGCCAGAGCTGCGCACACTGTTCATATAGCCCTGCACAGGCAGGCGAATAAATGCTGCCCCCATCGCCACGACAACCCCTATGATGGTCAGCGATATCACCATCTCTAGCAGGGTAAAACCGCTGCTTGATCTATCTCTCTTCGGGATCTCTTCCTGATGAAATGCTTGCAACATCAGTGGTTTGTCCTGTAACCACTCGCCCGAAAGCTGCGGCCAACAAAATCTGTCACATCCACATGAATCACATACGCATCGGTGGAGGGGACATTGTCCAGCGCGCTGTTCGTCACTGTAATCGCGATGGTGTAGCCTGAGAGTTCAGACAATCCACTGACCAAGTCAGCAGTTTCACTGAAGCCGTTATAATCCATCACATCATCAAACAACGGGCGGTTGGCCAGGGTGGCAGCACCCGTGAAACCACCTGTAGGGTTGGAAAAGTCATGCAGCTGTACTTCATACAGCATCGATTCTGCCAGAGAGGTCGCCTGCTTCTGCAAAAACCCCTCAGATGTACGGGAAGCACTCCAGCTTAAAATCATCATCATACCGCTCATGCAGACGCCCATAATGGCGATAAAGAGCACCACCTCCACGAAGGTGGCGCCGTGCTGCCTAGTGGATATAGCCGGTAGTTGCTTCAATGGTAATGGTGGCGGTCTCGCCGCTCACCTGAATCACCTGGCTCACCGATGGTGTGCCGCTGTTATCAAAGTAGAAGTTGGTTGGAAGAGATGTAAAGGTGACACCACTTGGTGCCCCTACAACGCTGCTTGCTTCACCTGTTGGCATGGCCAAGGCCGTGCCGCAGGCAGATGTTGAGCCGATAGTTAGTGTCATGCTTGTGGAGGTGAATGCTGCACATACAAAGCGATTCTGGGCCAGAGCCACTTTATGCGCATAGCGAAGTGATGTGTGCACACGATCATAAAAACCTCGAGGCTGATACATCTCAGCATCAAAAAACCTCGGCACCACAACCACAGCCAGTATGGAGATAAGCACCATGGAGGTAACCAACTCAATCAGTGTAAACCCCGACTGACCGCGAAGGGGCCGGCAGTGCCACCGATATGTTGGGCGGGAGATCAACTCCCGCCTCAACAGTGACAGGTCAATTTACTGGTCTTCGGTAGCGTGCCCAACATAGGTGGCTGATACAGGGGTTGCATCTCCCGTACCCATGAAGATTTCGCACGATGTACCTGCTGTCGTTAAATCAGCATCATTCACACTTAAAATATAGTAGGAGCCTTGGTCCGTTGTTGCCGTGCTCCCAATAGTGATGTCGGGTGTGAGCAATGTACCAATCGATGAACATACGTTGACGCCTGCTGAAACTGCCAGCTTCGCACACTTACCGGCCGTTGTAACATTTCTTGTAACGAGGCAGCCTGCATAGTTGATCGCACTGGCTGAGGCCATTGCCCCTGCAATGCCATCAATCGTCGCCTGATCTGCATCATCCTTGAGATTGATAAACTGTGGCAACGCCACAGCAGCCAACAAGCCAATTAAGACCATGACTATGACCAGCTCAATTAATGTAAAACCTTTCTGATATCTCATAACTACTCCCTTTCAAAAGATATTTTAGACACAAAAACTTAAAAAGTCCAGCCGTGTGGCAAATCCGCACAATTATTAGGGTAACTATTAAATAATACGCGCCGCTTTACAACCATTGCGCCCTTTAGCCAACCAACCCGGCAAGCCCCATCTCACCCTTGACACAACCCCGCTGTTCGCCATTATTCGCGCCGTTAGCGGGTATAGCTCAGCTGGTAGAGCACGACCTTGCCAAGGTCGAGGTCACCGGTTCGAACCCGGTTACCCGCTCCAGATGGAAAAAGGGGGGCTTTGCTCCCCTTCTTTCTTAGGTTGCTAACGGCAGGGTGGCTCAGTGGTACGGCGGAGGACTGCAAATCCTTTATTCGCGAGTTCGATTCTCGCCCCTGCCTCCAACCTCTCCCCCTAGTCCCCGTTCCAACTATCTCAAGCAATCAACCCAGCAAGTCATTAAATATATTTCGAACCTTCTGCATGCGTGCCTGAAGCTCACTCGGCGAAGTAATTGCCGCATGATGGCGCATGGTCTTCCAGTCACTCGCCTCAGGATCACGCGGTAGCTTGCCTATCGAGCGCCACAGCTCCACACGCAGTGCATTCTCCATCTGCCGGTAATCAAGATAAGTATCGGCAAGCCACTTGCCATTTACCTGCCATGCCTTCGGAGCAGAGGTGGGAGGCTCACCAAGAGTATCAGCGGTTCTGCGCTCACTCCCGCCAAATGCCAGGCGGGCATATTGTGCCAAAAACTCGACATCAACGAGTCCGCCCTCATCATGTTTCAGATTGATGATGGTATCCGACCTGCTGGAGAGGTGCTCCACCATCTTGTGCCGCATCTCCACCACGTCAGCCGCCAACTTGTTCACATCACGCTGTTGATCGAGAATCTCTAGTAGCACTGCATCTACAGACCCTCTGGCATCTTCCGGCCCTGCGACAGCTCTCGCCCGGCAAAGTGCCTGGTGCTCCCATGTCTGTGCCTCGGAAAGCTGATAGTCGCGGAACCCGGCAAGGCTGGTAACCAGCACTCCGCTACTCCCGGAGGGGCGCAGACGCGCATCAAACTCAAAACCAGCGCCAAATGGTGGTGACGCTGTCAAATGCTGAATCACACGACGACCGACGCGCTGGGCATGCTCACTCATACTTCGTGTGCCAAATATTTCGTGCGGATCATCACTCACCAGCACAAACACCATGTCAAGATCAGACACGAGGCCCATTTCACGCGAACCGTGCTTACCCATCGCCAGTGCCACAAAGGGGAAGTCCGCCGGTAAGCTCATCTGATGCAGGCAGAGGCGAATAGCTGCAGCCGTTGCGCTATCGGCCATATCAGACATCCAACCACCTACAGTCATTGCATCGGCGGCATGTGCATCTACTGCCAGTGCAGAGAGAAGGCGTGCCCGATCCACCGACCTAGCAATATCAGCCAGCACCTGCTCAACATCATCAAAGCTCTCCAGCGCATCCAGTTCGGCACATATCTCTCTAATACCCTCCTCACCGCGCCCGGTTGTCAGCGGCCACTCCAGCCACGATGGATCTTTCACAATATGATCAGCCAGATAACGACTGGCAGAGAGCACACCAATCAGCCAGTTCAATGCACCTTGATGTGTGGCAAGAAGATCGATCCAGGTTGCGCGCCCCGCGATAGATCGAATCAGCCCGGAAAATGCATCAAGCGCCTGCATGCCATTCTCATCATCAAGCCATTTCGGCATGGCTTGCGCCAAAATGCGCTCCACCTGCATCCGGCTTCGCTCCGGAAGAAGGCCGCGCAATAGCGATGTATCTACCTCTTTTAACAGCTGAAGTACCCGCTCACGGTTTGCGTCACCGCACCTTTCCAAATCACCGTGCAGGCCGGAGAGCCAACCACTCTCCTCCACTGTTTCACCCTCGTCTAGCGGCTTAACAAACTTCCTGAATGCCTCTTCGACAACAGCCGCATGATGCGCCATCTGCTGCTCGATACCTGAAATGGCAGTTGCCCTGCTAAGGTAATCGACATAATCCTCTGGAAGTTTATGGGTCTGCTCACCACACCGCGCCTGAATCGCATGCTCGATACGTCTCCAGAAATAGTACGCGCTCTTTAGCTCCGCAACATCTTCGCTGGAGGCCACACCTGCTTCCATCAGCAGATCTATCGCCTGCATGCTCGGCTGCACCCTGAGATTGGTATTACGGCCTGCATGCAGCAGCTGCATCGATTGAATTACAAACTCGATCTCGCGGATACCTCCCCGGCCACGCTTCACATCATAACCGGCTGCAATGCCTCCGCTGCCGGCCTGCCCATCAATGCGCTGCTTCATATCTGCAAGCGCAGCCACTGTAGTATAATCGAGGTACCGCCTATAGATAAACGGTGAAATGCCCTCGATAAATGCCTCGCCCAACAGCATATCACCCGCCACTGGTCGCGCCTTGATCAACATGGCCCGCTCCCAGGTCTGCCCATAATCAAGGTAGTGAGAGAGAGTTGCATCAAGGTTCAGAGCAATGGCAGCACCATCACCACCTGGGCGCAAACGCATATCCATTGGCCAGACGATTCCATCTTCTGTTCGCTCACCCATCAGCCGAATCAGCATACGTGAAAGATGCATATAATATTCCTGAGCCGGGATGGATTGACGGCCACCGACTGTGCTGCCACTGCCCTGCCAGACAAATAGCGGATCGATATCCGAGCCCAGGTTCAACTCGCGCCCACCAAGTTTACCAAGGCCAATCACACAGAATGATCCGCCCTCAGTATGGCCATAGCGCGGTGCAATTAGCCGCTCAGCCATCTGCAACGCCTGCTGGAGAAGCCCGGATGCAAAATCCGCAATGGAGCGGCACGATAGTTCCATATCACCGACAAGGCCCAGCTCCCACCAGATCAAGTGGCGATGTCCACGCTGTTTGCACGCACGAAGGTGAGACATGCAGACCACTAGGTCGCTACTATCAGATGCAGGCACCCATGCTTCGCTTTCGTCCGGTAGAAGCGCTCTCTCCACTGGCCGGAAGAGAGCCTCGTAGTCTTCCTTGTCTGCATGTTGCATAAGTAGTGAGAACTGCTGCGACAAGCTGAACACACGCCGAACATCGGCATGCAAGTTTTCAGGAACACAATGAAGAATGGAGTCAGCTTGCTCACTCATTGCATGAGTATAACTGTACGGTACAAAGAATAAAAATCCTGTTTCTTAGAACAAGAAAAAAGGGCCACCCAATGGGCAGCCCTTTCTGTTGATTCCATCCGAATGATTAGCAGGAGTAGTAGAGCTCCATCTCCATTGGATGTGGACGCATACGAACTTCATTGACCTCTTCCATCTTCAGCTCGATGAAAGCATCAATCATGTCGTCATCCATCACACCGCCAACTTTCAGGAAGTCGCGATCTGCTGATAGTGCTTCCAACGCCTGATCAAGGCTGGAGCATACAGTTGGGATCTTCTTACCCTCTTCCGGCGGAAGGTCGTACAGATTCTTATCTGCAGCTTCGCCCGGATCAATCTTGTTCGCCACACCATCCAGGCCAGCCATCATCATCGCAGTGAATGCCAAGTATGGATTAGCTGAAGGGTCTGGGAAACGAACCTCAATACGACGCGCCGGATCAGAGTGCACAACCGGAATACGGATAGATGCGGAACGGTTACGGTTTGAGTAGGCCAACATAACCGGAGCTTCAAAGCCTGGAACAAGTCGCTTGTATGAATTGGTGGATGAGTTGGTGAATGCGTTTAGTGCACGAGCGTGCTTGATGATGCCACCAATGTACCAGAGTGCTTCCTGAGAAAGATTCGCATACTTATCGCCTGCAAACAGGTTCTTACCATCTTTCCAGAGAGACTGATGTACATGCATCGCAGTACCGTTGTCATTATAGATCGGCTTAGGCATAAAGGTTGCAGTCTTACCATGTGCGTGAGCCACATTGTGAACCACGTACTTGTACCACTGAGACTTATCAGCCTGCTCAATCAACTCACCGAATTTCATCGCCAGCTCACACTGACCTGCAGTTGCCACTTCATGGTGATGACACTCCATGTCCATACCTAGATCGGTCATCACCAGAGACATGTCGTTACGAATCTCGTGCAGAGAGTCCACCGGAGGAACCGGGAAATAACCACCCTTAACACCTGGACGGTGTCCATGGTTGCGCATCATACCTTCAGAAGTATCAGCGAAGTTCCTGCCTGAGTTCCAAGCTGCCTCTTCAGACTCAACCTGATAGCCACAGCTCCCCATCTCGTTGTTCCAGGTCACACCGTCAAAGATGAAAAACTCAAGCTCAGGGCCGAAGTATGCGGTATCGGCAATACCTGCGGAACGAATATGATTCAGAGCACGCTGCGCCACCTGACGTGGGCAACGGTTGTAATCCTGACCCGTAATCGGATCAATCACCTGAGCCACCAACACCAGCGTAGAAGCTTCAAAGAATGGATCGATATTTGCACTTTCCGGATCGGGAATCAGAGCCATGTCTGAATTGTTAATATCACACCAACCGGCTACAGATGAACCATCAAAAGCGAAGCCATCTTCGAAGCAGTCTTCATCCAGTGTGTGAATTGGGAAAGTTACGTGCTGCCACTTGCCGCGTGTATCGGTAAACCGAACATCAACAAATTCGCACTCGTTCTCTTCGATTAAATCGAAGACTTTCTTGATAGCATCACTCACAGTTATTTCTCCTGTTTAATTTAAAATATCACCCGGTAAATAAGGATCGCGACTTTCCCACAAGACGTACAAAAAGGCAATCTCCAAGCAATCAAAGCGCCTCTTCGTCACGCTCACCGGTACGAATACGAATGGCCTGCTCAACCGGCAAGACAAAGATCTTACCGTCACCCACTTTTCCACTTGCAGCAGCAGTGCAGATCGCTTCAACAGCTTCATCAACCCGATCACTGTTGATCACCACCTCCACTTTAACCTTAGGCACAAAATCAACCACATATTCAGCACCACGGTA
>CAZFCL010000018.1:0-14445 GCA_964517705.1 uncultured Zetaproteobacteria bacterium
TGGTGATGAGGAAATATTCAACGGAGGTATCCTCGACTGGCTGCGTGATGCGGTGCTAGATCAGCCATTCACCCCTGAGCATGATCTGCCATTTTCCGGGGGTGCAGTCGGCTACTTTGGCTACCAGCTTGTCTCCCACTTTGAGGATATTCCCGCTGACCTTCCCGATCCGGTTGGCGCACCCGAATCAGCCTACCTGCTGGTCGACCGCTTTATGGTATTTGATAACCTGAAGGGGACGCTGACCTGTGGCGTGCGCTTGCCAGAAGATGAGGCAGAAGAGGCTGAAAGTGTACTTGATCGCATGGAGGCGAGCCTCTACGAGCAGGAAGGCGCACATGTGCTAAACCTTGATGCAGACACCTCACTTCCAGAGCCTCCAACAGCACAGACCACCCAAGCCGACTTTGAGGCCGCAGTGGAGAAAGCGCGTGAATATATTCTGGCCGGTGATATTTTTCAGGTGGTGCTGTCACAGCGCTTTTCCAAACCACTTAACTGTAAGCCATTTGATATCTATCGTGCTGTCCGCCACATCAACCCCTCACCCTACCTCTTCTATCTTCATATCGATGAAACGATTCTTGTCGGCTCCTCGCCTGAGATTCTGGTGCGGCGCGAAATGGACAAGGCTGTGGTACGCCCAATTGCAGGTACTCGCCCACGCGGTAAAACAGCCGAGGAGGACAAAGCCTTGGAGGCAGACCTTCTCGCCGATGCCAAGGAGCTTGCCGAGCATGTGATGCTGGTTGATCTTGGCCGCAATGATCTTGGCCGCGTCTGCGAATATGGCTCGGTAAAACTGACCGAATCCATGACCATTGAGCGCTACAGCCATGTCATGCACATTGTTTCACAGGTTGAAGGCAAGCTACGCGATGATGCCGATAGCCTTGATCTACTAGCAGCAACTTTCCCCGCCGGTACTGTTTCAGGCGCTCCCAAAGTGCGCGCCATGCAGATTATCCATGAGCTTGAACCTGTAGCGCGCGGCCCTTATGCTGGTACCGTCGGCTATATCGGCTTTGGTGGTCAGTATATGGATACCGCCATTGCGATTAGAACTGCCGTCATTCACAAGGGTGAAGTACATATTCAGGCTGGCGCTGGCATTGTGGCCGACTCGGTGCCGGAGCGTGAGCATACCGAATGTGTCAATAAGGCAACTGCTATGTTCCGCGCGGTGGCACTGGCAGATGCACAAGGAAGGGAGTCATGATTCTCGTTATTGATAACTACGATTCATTCACCTTCAATCTGGTGCAGTACCTCGGTGAACTGGGAGAGGTTCCGCAGGTGCACCGTAACGACAAAATATCACTTGATGAGATCGCGGAGATTGCACCCGATCATATTCTTATCTCCCCCGGCCCCTGCACTCCACATGAAGCAGGCCTCTCCATGGAGGTGGTGCGTCGTTTTTCAGGTAAAATCCCGATGCTTGGGGTCTGCCTTGGGCATCAGTCAATTGCAGAGGTGTTTGGCGGAGAGGTAATTCGCGCACCACGGCTCATGCATGGCAAAACCAGCCCGATCGAGCATCATGGCCAAGATCTGTTCGAGAATATTCCATCACCCTTCACTGCTACCCGTTACCACTCTCTGATTGTGCCAGAGCCACTGCCAGAGTGCCTGGTTAAAACCGCGTGGACAGAAGAGGGAGAACTGATGGGCTTAAGACACAAGGAGCACCCGACCTTCGGTGTACAGTTTCACCCCGAATCAATCCTGACTGAGCATGGCCATACGATGCTAAAGAACTTTCTTGAGATGACTGCGTGACTTTTTTCGCCACAATGGAGTTATACAATGAGTGAATCAATCGCGAAGATAATTCGTGAGCTACAGGCAGGTAACGAGATCAGCGGTGGGCTGACCGAACAGGTGTTTACAGCCATCATGGCAGGGCAGGCAACAGCTGCACAGATAAGTGCGGTGTTAATGGGGCTCTCTATCCAGGGCGAATCTCCCGAAGTAATCGCAGGTGCCGCAAAGGCCATGCGTGCCGCAGCTACAAGCATTACTCCCAAATCAACCGGGCTGATCGACACTTGTGGTACTGGTGGTGATGGCGCAAAAACCTTTAACATCTCTACAGCTGTATCACTGGTTGTGGCTGCCTGCGGTGTGCCGGTTGCCAAGCATGGTAATCGTGCCATGTCTTCCAAATCGGGCGCTGCCGATGTGCTTGAGGCGCTTGGTGTGAATCTCAACCTTACACCTGAACAGGTGGCTAACTGTATCGATGAGACAGGCATCGGATTTCTTTTTGCGCAACAGCTACACCCGGCGATGAAACATGCAGGGCCAGTGCGTCGTGAAGTGGGCATACGTACTGTCTTTAATCTGCTGGGGCCGCTGACCAAGCCGGCTGGCGCTGAGTATGAGGTGCGTGGTGTTTACGCTGCTGACAAGCTTGATCTTGTTGCCGGCGCACTGAGTGAGCTTGGCAGCAAACGTGCACTTGTCGTACATGGGCGCGATGGATTGGATGAGATCACCACCACCGATATCACAGATGCAATCCTTGTTCAGCAGGGAGAGGCGTCAGTGAGATTTGAGATCGATCCCGCAGCCTTTGGCATCCCCTATGCTGCACCCTCTGCACTTGCAGGTGATGATGCAGCCACCAACGCCGAGATCCTGAAACATATCTTTGCCGGACAGGCAGGTGCCGGGCGCGATATTGTTCTACTCAATGCCGCCGCGGCTCTCTGGGTGGCAGGCAAGGTGGATGGCATGGGTGATGGTATTGTTATGGCGGCTGAAGCGATAGACTCCGGCAAGGTCAGCAACACCTTGAATAAGCTGATCGATTTCACGCAAAGCGCAGTATGAGTTCAATTCTAAACGAAATTGCCGACTACAAGCGCGGCTGGGTGGCTGCCTGTAAACAGAAGCGCCCTGAAGCAGAACTTCTGCGGATAGCCAGTGAGCAGGCACCGCTCGACTTTGCCGGTGCATTGTCAGATCGGGCCTGTCAGAAACAGAATGCTGTCATCGCTGAAGTAAAAAAGGCGAGCCCATCCAAAGGGGTCATTCGCTCCGATTTTGACCCCGTTTCCATCGCAAAGTCCTATGAAGCTGGTGGTGCTGCCTGCCTATCGATTTTAACCGATGTGAAATATTTTCAGGGTGCGGATGAATATGTCACAGCAGTTCGCAAAGCCGTAAGTCTGCCGCTGCTACGTAAAGAGTTTATACTCGATCCTTATCAGATCATCGAAGCGCGAGCGATGGGGGCGGATGCTATTTTGGTGATTCTTGCCATGGTGGATGATCTGCTGGCTGCTGAGCTAACCGATTGCGCACACGAGCAGGGTCTCTCTGTACTTCCGGAAGTACATAATGAGGCTGAGCTTGAGCGTGCGCTCAAGCTCAATACGCAGCTCATCGGCATCAACAATCGTAACCTGCACAACTTTGAAACCACACTGGATACCACCATTGAGCTATTGGACCAGATCGACAGCAGCAAAACAGTCGTCACCGAGTCCGGCATCTTTACTCCGGAGGACATTCAACACATGAACGATCATGGTGTTTATGGTTTCCTGATTGGCGAGTCACTGGTGCGCCAACCCAGTCCGGGAGATGCCCTCAAAGCACTGCTGAGATAGTAGAGACATACTCCCTGAACAGCTTTATCACTCAATATACTTGCCAAAATGCAGGGATCGTGATGAAATGAACTGGATGGATGCCAGACAACAGCAACACTCTCGCAAATGGCTTCCGAAATTTACCCATTTTTAATTGACACATATCGTGAACAGACGTTCCGATAATTTGAATTCTCAGCCCACAGCCCGGGTTGTTAGAGGAAGAAGATGGCAACGAAGAAAGTAAAAGAGCAAGCAAGAAAAATTCTCAAATATATTTTTGGTTACGATGCGTTTCGCCCCATGCAGGAGGAGATCATATGCAGCCTGCTTGATGGAAAAGATGCATTTGTCCTGATGCCGACAGGTGGTGGTAAATCGCTCTGCTACCAGATTCCGGCAATTATGCGCGAGGGCACAGGCATTGTTATCTCACCACTGATCTCACTGATGAAGGACCAGGTGGATGCCTTGACCGGCTGTGGCGTAAAAGCTGCATATTACAACTCATCACTCAAAGCAGCTGAATCCAAAGAGGTGCTTGAGCGCTTTGAGTCGGGCGACCTTGATCTGCTCTATGTGGCGCCTGAGCGCCTGCTTTCCAAAAGCTTTCTCCAGAAAATAGAGAAGGTGAATATCGCCATGTTCGCTGTTGATGAAGCGCACTGTGTTTCGCAGTGGGGACACGACTTCCGTCCTGAGTATGTGCGCCTTGGCGAGCTACGCGAACTATTCCCCGATGTACCCATGCTGGCACTGACTGCAACGGCCGATGAGCATACACGTGAAGATATCAGTGAGCGACTGAAGCTTGAGGAGGCCCAGCGCTTCGTTGCCAGCTTCGACCGCCCGAACATCCGTTATCTGGTAGCTGAAAAACGTCAACCGCTCACCCAGATTCTACAGTTCCTTGGAGACTGGCCAAATGCTTCCGGTGTGATCTACTGCCTGTCACGCAAGCGCGTGGAGGATCTTGCGGTCAACCTGCAGCGCCACGGCATTAGTGCTGCTGCTTACCATGCCGGTATCCCCGGCCGCTCACGCGAAAAGGTACAGGATGATTTCCTACGCGACCGTATCAAGGTGATTGTTGCAACCATCGCATTTGGTATGGGTGTCGATAAGCCCAATGTCCGCTTTGTTATTCATCACGATCTCCCAAAAAGTATCGAGTCCTACTATCAGGAGACCGGCCGTGCGGGCCGTGATGGCCTGGAATCTGAAGCACTGATGCTGTATGGCTCCGGTGATGTGAATCTGGTGCGCCGCCTGATCGAAAATGTTGAAAATATCGATCAGCGTCGTGTTGAGGTGCACAAACTCAACAGCATGGTCGCATTCTCCGAGGCACTCACCTGTCGTCGCCGTGTTTTTCTCGGCTACTTTGGTGAGGCGCTGGATGAGCCGTGTGGTAACTGTGATATCTGCCTTGATCCACCCGCCACCTATGATGCCACCGAGTTTGCCCAGGTTGCGCTACAGTGTGTTCGTGAACTTAAGGGGCACTATGGCATGGGCTATATTGTCGATGTACTGCGCGGCTCTAATAATGTGCGTATTCGTGAAAACAAGCATGATAAAATCAAGAGCCACGGCGCAGGTGCAGATGTTAATGCGGATGAGTGGACCTCAATTCTGCGGCAGCTAGTGCATCACGGCTACTTTATTCAGGATGTCTCCAAGCGTGCCGCGATGCTGGCCACCAAAAAGGCGGAACATATCGGTATTGGTGATCCTATCATGCTGGCCAAGTATCAGCCGGGCATTAAACGTCAATTCAAGCGGCTGGGTACGCCTCGCGATGAAGCACTGTTTAAGAAACTGGTGAAACTAAGAGAGAGCATTGCTGATGAAGAGGATGTGCCACCACATGTCGTCTTCAGTGATGTGACGCTAACCGAACTCTCACAGCGCAAGCCAACTGACAAAGATGCCATGCGCTCCATCAGTGGCGTTGGTCAGCATAAGCTTGAGGCATATGGCGAGGCATTCGTCGAACTTATCAAAACCCACAGTAAAAAATCGAGCAGTTCAGCGGAAGGTTCAGGCGGTAAAGATATCCCTAAACTTATTGCCAAAGGCCCCGGCCTGAACGAAACACAGAGCTACACCCTATCGCTCTACCGCAAGGAGATTCCGACTGACGATATCGCTGCCCAGCAGGGTGTCAGCCGAGCAACGGTGCTGAAGCACTATGTCGCTATCATTCGTGCCGGGCAATATATTGATGTACCTGCCTTTATCGGAAAGTCATTCGACACCATCATGGCCGAACTTGATGATGCCGATCCTTACGCATCGCTTTCTGAGATCAAACGCGATCTCACTGTTGATCTGGACAATGACGCCTTCCGCCTTGTACTCGCATGGCGTGAAGCCATTGGCGTAGCCTAAAGAAGCAACGATCAAGCCCGGGGACCCCCGGGCTAACGTCAGAGAATCTCCAGCACAGCCTCTGGTGGCCGCCCAACAGCGGCCCTGTTGCCGCTGACCACAATTGGGCGCTCAATTACTTTGGGGTGCTCCACCATCAGAGCAACTGTCTCGGCGCGACCAAGCTGCCTACCACGAATATGCTCTTTAAACTCACTCTCGCCTCGGCGCATCAGCTCAAGCGGCTCCATACCAAGCATGTTTAGAATACTATCCAGCTCCTCCTTACTCGGAGGCGTGACCAGATACTCAATCACCTCCGGCTCAACACCTTGCTCTTTGATAAGCGCAAGGGTCTGCCGCGACTTGCTGCAACGTGGGTTGTGATAAATCTTTACCGTCATATTGCCCCCCTAAACCATCTGTAGTGCGGCATACTTCAGCATCAGTTTTTTGATGCCGGCATGCCTGAATTGCACCGTTACCCGTACTGCATCGCCACTGCCCTCCAGTGAAAGGATCACGCCTTCACCAAAACTCGGGTGCGAGACATTGCTACCAACTGGCACCGTGCCACCCCCAGCATCAGAATTAACCGCTTGTGGCATGGCCATGCCATCCTGAGTGAGCGTTTCCGGTGAGAGGTGTTTAATGAAACGGCTCGGCAGGGGGTAGTGGCTCTCCCCAAACAGCCGGCGCATCCGTGCAGAGGTCAACATAAGGTATCTACGCGCCCGGGTAATGCCCACATAGAGCAGGCGGCGCTCCTCACTGATGCCGCTCTCGCCCTCATCAGCCGCCCGCTGGTGTGGTAGCTGTCCCTCTTCGACACCGGGCAGCACCACACAATCAAACTCAAGCCCTTTGGCCCGGTGCAGACTCATCATAGAGACAGCCTCTGATGCATCCTCTTCGCCCTCCTGCATCTCCTCACTGCTCTGCAAAAGCGCCGCCCGATCCATAAACTCTACGGGTGTAATCCCCTCGGCCATCGACAGCTCAATATACTCCTGCAGCGTCCTGATATTCTCCAATCGTGAAGCTGACTCAATCTCACCAAGCGCTTCGATGCTTTTGAGGTAACCACTCTCTTCCAGCAGATGCATCAACCCACGATCCGGCATTTCACTCAATTTTTCCTGCATATTTAGCATCAATAGTGCCACCAGCGCCACTTTGTTTGCAGCTCCCACAGCGCCTGATGTCGCAATAAACTGGAGCCACTTGCTTGCCCGCATGCCCGACTCGGCAAGCTGTGTCATCAGCTGCTCCTGCCCTTTAGCGCCAAGCCCCCGCTTCGGGCGATTACAAATGCGCAAGAGTTGCAGGGCATCACCACAACCATTGAGTAGCGACCAGTAGGCCAGCGCATCCTTAATCTCCATACGCTCGAAAAATCCGACTCCGCCAATCATGCGGTAGGGAACCTGCAACTCACGCAACACCTGCTCCAGCGCCAACGACTGACGATTGGAGCGAAAAAGGATCGCCATTTCACGCCATGGGTATCCCTGACTACGCCAACGCTCCAGTTGAACGGCAATACGACGAGCCTCATCGTAATCATCATTACAGACAAGCCAGCGCGGTGTTTCACCCTGCTCAAGGGTTGCTCTTAGCACTTTCTCGTGGCGGTCAGAATTTTCGCGAATCACCGCATTAGCCAACTCAAGGATAGCCCCGGTAGAGCGGTAGTTCTCCTCCAGTCGATGCACACCGGCATCATGCCACGCTTGTTCGAAGCCAAGAATGTGCGAGACATCAGCACCGCGCCAGCCGTAAATACTCTGATCATCATCTCCCACCACCGTCAGGTTGCGGTGCCCGCCACAGAGCAACATCAACCATTCATGCTGGATGGGATTGGTATCCTGATACTCATCAACAAGCACACAGTCAAAACGACTACGCAACGCCTCGCCAATATCGGGAAACTCGCGCATCAACAGCACGACATTCAGAATAAGATCAGAGAAATCCATCCGTTCATGCTGCTTCAAGTGCGCCTGGTATTCGCTGTAAAGGTCGCGCATATCAACACCATTCCAGCCATGTTCAGGGGCCTGATCCGGTGTCACGCCTGCATGTTTACACTGCTCAATCCAGCCAAGGAGATAATTCGAATGAAGTCGATCAGTGGCAATGTTGCGCGCCTTCAGGAGCCGCTTTACCAGCGCCTTCTGATCATCTGCATCAATCACTTGAAATGTGCGCGGGTAGCCCAGCGCATCGGCATAACGGCGCAAGAACCTGAGTGATAGCGCGTGAAATGTGCCCGATTCCACACCGCCACCACCATCACCTATCAGCATGGAGAGGCGTGCCTTCAGCTCTGCTGCTGCCTTATTGGTAAAGGTGACTGCAAGAATGCGATGCGGTGCCACGCCACGATCGGCTATCATGTGGCCGATACGGTGAATAATGGTGCGTGTTTTGCCGGAACCCGCCCCGGCCAGAATCAGTTGCGGGCCGTCACCAGACTCTACTGCTTGTTGTTGAGCCGCATTTAACTCACTCACGCTCACCCTCGCCATGTTTGACGATTAACTTATGATAGGTGGAGAAGATTGCATTTCTCGACAGAACACCGAGCACCTTTCTCGGATTATCATCTGCCACGACTGGCATCTGTTCGAACTCTTCGCGATCAAGAATATGTACTGCATCAAGCAAACTATCTGATTCACGAACACTGTATACATTGCGGTTAACCACCTCACTGGCCACCACGGCATGATCCAGTGTGGGATCAATCAACCACTCCTGAAGATCATCAAAGGTGACAATACCAACCATATCACCCTCATCGTCAACCACCTGCACACACCCCTTGCCGGCTCCTGTATACACCTGCTTGAGCTCAGCCAGTTTGGCATGCTCGGAGACACGGGGAATGGATCGCCAGGGAATCTGTGTAACCGGAATGGAGCGCATCCACGACTGCTCACGCCCCCAGTGTGTTTCAATACCGCGCTCTTCAAGCGCCTCGGTAAAGACCGAAGCACGACCAAATGAGCGGGATACCATCGTGGCCACACTGCATGCGATCATAAGCGGCAACATAATGTGATAGTCAGCAGTCATTTCGAAAACAATCAACATCACTGTTAACGGTGCCTGTAGAGCAGCAGCTGTGAGTGCACCACATGCCACCAGCGCATAGGCACCATAACTTTCTGAATAAGCAGGCACCAAGCTGTGTGCAATATCGCCAAACAGCGCGCCAACAGTCGCCCCTAAAAACAGCGCTGGGCCAAACAGTCCACCAGGAAATCCACCCGCAGCACAGAGCACCACAGCGATCAGCTTTCCGATTAATACAATGGCCAAAAAAGCGGTAAGTGGCATAGCAATGCCGAGTAGCTCTGGGTGGATGCGCTCCAGCATCACATCTTCAACAAACCCATAACCGATCGACATCACCTGTGGAATCGCTAACCCCATCAAACCAATAGCAAACCCGATCACAGCGGGTTTAAATCTGCGATTGGGGATGATACGGCTAAGCCATGCCCGTGTTGGTGCCAGTGATTTGATGAAACCACTTGCAACAAGGCCACACAGCACCCCCATGATCATATATGCCGGAATCTCCCAGGCACTGATTAAGTGGTACTCAGGGACGGTAAAGGCGGGGAAGTTGCCCACTTCAGCGCGAGCAATCGCTGTAGCCAGAACAGAGGAGATGACAATCGGGCTAAATGTAGCAATCGCATAGTCAGCAAGAATCACTTCAAGTGCAAAAAGAACACCGGCAATGGGTGTATTGAACGAAGCAGCAATTGCCGCAGCCACGCCGCAGCCGATAAGAATGCGCAACTGCTGCTCAGATAGCCCCGCGCGCTGACCAATCTCCGAGGAGATCAGGGCGCCAATTGCTACAGTTGGCCCCTCTCGCCCCAAGCTTGCGCCACTACCGATAGCGATGGTGGAGCCAAACGCTTCGGTTGCCATCTGGTGCCTGTGTACCCGACCCCGGTTCTCCACCATATCAGCGAGCACACCGGAAACACCACGCAGCTCTCCACCTGGCAGGTAACGAACTGTAATCCACCCAACAAGTAGCCCTCCTATCGTTGGGGCCAACAGGTAGATATACCAGGGAAGTGTATCCATCGCTTGGAACCAGGTGCGTTCGCCTGTCCAGAGCAGGGAGCACCACTCAATCGCAAAACGTAGTAGCAGTGCTGCATAGGCGGAGATAACACCAACCACCACAGCCAAAAGAACAAGAAACAGCGTCTCTTTTTCGCGCAGCACGCTGCGTTCGAGAAATTCTTTTATATGAAACTTATCCATCAATGCCATGCGATTTGGTTACCTGTGATGTAGTGCCCCAACAGTAACAGAAACTGTGGCGGGCTCGATAGCGTATGTTTACTGCCTCAGCTCCGGCTAGCAAAGTAAGCCGCAAGGTTGCTCAGCCACTCATAAACCGGGTAGATCACCAGTGTGCCGAGCGATATATCAAGCAGTGGTGTGGCCACGAGAAGTGTCAAAACCACCCACGATAGTGATTCGCCTTTTGGCACCTTACGCAACATAAAATGCCCGGAGAATAGCTCACCCATTAATAGCATCGGCAGTGGTAATATATGCAGCATGGCCATACATAGATTGAAAAACATCAACACCTTGGCCCACCAGTAGTGTAACGGTGGAAGACCTGCCGGAGTCTGGTGCGATAGGCTCCATGCGTATAGCAAGAACCCAAGACCGCAGAGAAAAAGGTGCGCCAGTAAGCGTATAGCTGCTGCCTTCACGCCTGATGAGAGCGGCTGTGGCAATGCGATAATGACACCACGGTGGAGGAAAAGCGCTGCCACAAATGGAAGCCAGCACCCTCGCCATGCAACAGCGTAGAAGGGATGTGCCATTTTGATGCCAGACAACTTGGCTTCAAACAATCCTACCAGCGCCAAAGAAACAAGCAGTGGTAAGCTGTAAAGCATCATTTGACGCACAACAATATTGAACCACTCATCCATGGCGAGCAGCGTACCCAAATCTTTCCAGAGTATCCTTTATTTTCTTCCGCTATAGGCTTTGCGCATGGATGCTTATGTTCACTCACTGATCGCCTATGCTGCTGTTGCCAACAGTGTCGCCGTGCCACTCATCCTCTTAGGAAAAAGATTCAAACTTCACCTGCACCCACTGGAGTACCTTTCACTTTATCTGAACTGGCTGCTGTTTGTCCTGCTGGTCGGTTCGGTATTCGATGGGCTGAACGATGCCATGCAGCAACTTGAAGTAAGCCCTACAAAGTTCAATGCCATATTTGGTGTGGCTGGCTTCCTCGCCGGACTCTCACTGCTTCCGAAGATTCTCTTTTCCGGGAAAAATGTAAATTCCACCCTGATTACAACACTTACATCTATCTTCATCTCTGTTCTCTATGCCAAGTTTGCCGTGCTCGCCTTCCTGTTCACAGCCTAGAGTGCAAATACACTTCAGCGATAACAAACCATGACCGTCACAGAGTCATCACTGAACCGTATCCGCACCTTTTATGGCGCCTACTTTGCCGCCATGGGGCTGGTGCTTCCCTTTCTGCCAATATACCTTGACGACCGTGGGTTGAGTGCTGCAGCGATTGGGTTCATGGCCGGCCTTCTGGCACTGGCCAAGGTAGTATCGCCGCCATGGGTTGGGCACTTTCTGGATAGACGACCGCAACATGGGAGCCAACGTTTTATTATGGCTGCTTCATGTCTGGCAGCCCTATCTGCACTGCTGATCGCCTTCTCCTCTGATCTCTATCTACTTGGCACCACTGTACTGCTATTCGGCATCTTCTGGGCTGCCGTATTGCCACTCACTGATGGGCTCTCTGTCTCTGTCTCCGAATCGGATCAGGGTGATTATGGGCGACTGCGTGTCTGGGGCTCTATTGGCTTTGTTGTTGCCTCTCTATTCGGCGGGGCATGGCTTACCGGAGAAAACATCGTCAGTTTCCCTTATCTTTTAACTGGCCTCATGATTATTCTCGCTCTTGCCGCACAAGGCTTTCCCCGAGTTGAGACAACGGCAGAGAGGCACCAAAGCCACGCGGCTTTCCCGGGCGCCTTTTATCTTCTTCTGGCTGTCGCATTTATCATGCAGGTATCGCATGGTGCCTATTATGGATTCTTCAGCCTCTATCTTGCTGATGCTGGGTATAGCGGCTGGCAGATCGGCTTCTACTGGGTCATCGGCGTGGTTGCTGAAATTATTGTGATGTGGCGCTGGTCAAAGCCGCTACAGAGCCTTGCACCAGCCCTGATATTTAGCCTCTGCCTGCTGCTTGCCGCACTACGCTGGCTTGGTATTGCCCTAACGACCGACCACCTTTTTCTGGCAGCCCTACAGCTTCTACACGCCGCCAGCTTCGCCGCCTTCCATGTCGCAGCCATCGCATGGGTGAAACGCATCGCTCCAGATACCCGGCATTCCGCTGCACAAGGGCTATTTTCCGCAGCAGGATTTGGGTTAGGGAGTACAGTTGGAATCATGGGTTGTGGCGTGATTGCCGAAGTATTTGGATATACGACTGCCTTTTATGGCTGTGCTGCCATTGCTCTGCTCGGCACCCCTCTGGCACTACTTCTGCCGAAAAAGAGAATGCCCTCTGCACAGACTACTGGCGGGATGATTCAGGAGTAAAAAAGCGCAGTCGATTGGCATTGCTTACCACAGTAAATGAGGAGAGCGCCATGGCACCACCGGCAATCATTGGATTAAGTAGCAGCCCCATCATTGGGAACAGAAGACCGGCGGCAACGGGAATCCCCAACGTATTATAGATAAAGGCACCGACAAGATTTTGGCGAATATTGGACATCGTCGCGCGAGACACCTCAATGGCCGTCATGACGCCAAGCGGGGTGGAGCGCATCAGGGTGACATCCGCACTCTCCATTGCGATATCAGTCCCCGTGCCAATTGCAAAGCCGACATCCGCCCTTGCCAGAGCAGCCGCATCGTTAATACCATCGCCCACCATGCCAACAACCTCACCTGAGCGCTGCAGCTCAGCGATCTTTGCATCTTTATCCGCAGGCATCACATCAGCAATGACATCATCCACGCCCAGCTCATCAGCTACCGCCATCGCGCTTTCGTGCCTGTCTCCAGTCAGTAGCACCACACGCACACCCTCTGCCTGAAGCTTCTGCACAGTCTCTCTGCTCTCATCGCGAACAGGATCAGATACGGCAATGATGCCTAGCAGCCTATCGGAGCTTGCCAGCATCACTGGTGTTTTTGCTTTTGCCGCCAGATTTGCCAACTGATTCCGGGCTTCCGTAGATATTTCAATGGCCTGCTCATCCATCAACCTGAGATTGCCTAGAAAGAGCTGCTTACCCTCAATGATGCCTGCAACACCCATACCTGCATGCGCTCTGAATGATTCGACCTTGCCAAGCCTCAACTCTGTTTCATCAACCACTGCTGTGATCGCTGCCGCCAGCGGATGCTCGCTTCCCGACTCAAGTGTTACCGCCAACCGCAGCAGCTCACTCTCAGCGCCGGAGAACGCAATCACATCTGTTACTGCTGGCTGCCCAACTGTCACGGTACCAGTTTTATCGAAGACAACGGTTGTTAGCCTGCCTGCCTGCTCAAGTGCTTCGCCATTTTTAATCAGAATGCCATATTCAGCGGCCTTACCAATACCCACCATGATCGACATCGGTGTCGCCAACCCCAGCGCACAGGGGCAGGCAATGATGAGCACTGTCATCGCTGTCACCAGCGCATAACTGATCTGCGGCTCTGGCCCCATATAGAACCAGGCCAGAAAGGTGATAGCAGCAATCACCAGTACAGTGGGCACAAACAGGGACGCCACTCGGTCTACAATCCGGCCAATCTTTGGCTTTGAACTCTGTGCCTGCTGCACCATAGCCACGATCTGCGACAGTACCGTATCTGCACCCACGCGAGTTGCCCGAAATAGAAAGCTCCCCTGCCCATTGATAGTGCCGCCTATCATCTCATCGCCTTCCAGCTTCTCTACCGACATCGGCTCACCTGTGAGCATCGACTCATCAATCAGCGCATGCCCCTCGATAAGCACACCATCGACAGGGATACGCTCACCAGGCCTTACACGTAGGGTGTCGCCGATTTGCACAGTGCCGATAGAAATATCAACCTCTTCTCCATCACGTATCACGCGCGCTATTTTAGGTGTCAGGCCCATGAGTCGCCTGATCGCTTCTGAGGTTTTGCCACGTGCGCGCATCTCCAGAACCTGGCCTAAATTAATCAGGGCAATAATGATAAGTGCCGCCTCAAAGTAGATATGCCGGCCCATCTCTGGCACAGCCTCTGGCCATAAACTGATGAGCATTGAGTAGAGCCATGCCGCGCCAGTACCTGTGGCAATCAGTGTATCCATATCAAACTCAAAACGGCGAACCCCACGTAGTGCGCCAAGGTAGAAATGGCGGCCCGAATAGGTCATAACAGCAAGTGTAAGAAC
>CAZFCL010000019.1:0-13005 GCA_964517705.1 uncultured Zetaproteobacteria bacterium
ACTGAGCTATAGGCGCGTTGCTGTTTTGGGTCGCGAAGTGTGCGAATTTAGGCAGGTGTGTCAAACCATTTTCCCCGAGCGTAGCAGAAGCACATAATTGACATGTGTTGCGTTTGAAATACTGTTCGCCCTCCTCACGCCAGAGTGGTGGAATTGGTAGACACGATGGACTCAAAATCCATTGCTAGCGATAGCGTGTCGGTTCGAGTCCGACCTCTGGTACCACTTTACTATTTTTCCGCAAACATGGTTTTCAAAAGGTATACGGGCTAACATTCGCTGATGTTCACCGGAATTATTCAGGATGTTGGCACGATAGTGAGTATTCGATACGAACCTGAACAAAATCACATGACATTCAAAACAGCGATAGATATGAGTGACTGGGCTTTAGGTGACTCAGTGGCTTGTAACGGCTGCTGCCTGACTATCACTGAGTTTTTGGAGGGCGGTATCTTTGCCGCAACACTGTCGCAGGAGACGTTGAATCTGACGACATTCTCTGATGCGAGCGAGGGTGGCATGGTCAATCTTGAGCCTGCGCTGCGTATGGGGGACCCTCTTGGTGGCCATATGGTAACCGGGCATGTGGATGGTGTCGGCAGTGTGAAGTCGGTTCGGGCGATAGGCGAGCATCGTGAGTATGAGTTTTCAGTCTCTGAGAAGCTGGCGCGCTACGTGGTCACAAAAGGCTCTGTCGCGGTCAATGGTGTGAGCCTGACTGTGAATCGTGTGAAAGCTTGCGACTTTACCGTGAACCTGATTCCCCATACCTTGTCGCATACCAACCTGGGAACGCTTGAAGTGGGTGCGCAGGTGAATATTGAAACAGATATGTATGGTCGCTATGTCGAGCGACTTATGCAATTTTCAACGGAGCAATCATGACAACACTGGCTACCACTGAAGAGCTGATCGAAGAGCTTCGCGCAGGGCGCATGGTGATTCTTGCCGATGATGAAGATCGCGAAAACGAGGGCGATCTGGTGATGGCAGCAGACTGGGTGACGCCTGAGGCGATCAACTTTATGGCGACACATGGTCGTGGTCTGATCTGTCTGGCCCTCACACAGGAGAAGGCTGATCAGCTGGAGCTTCCGCTGATGGTCTCTAACACCAATGCGAAGTTCAAAACCAATTTCACGATTTCGATTGAGGCGGCTGAGGGAGTCACCACTGGCATCTCGGCATATGATCGGGCACATACGATTCGTACTGCGATTGCTGATGATGTGTCATCCAATGATATCAATACGCCGGGGCATGTTTTTCCGCTGGTTGGACGAGAGGGCGGCCTGCTGGTTCGTGCAGGGCACACAGAGGCCAGTATTGATCTGGCACGGCTTGCAGGGTTGAACCCTTGCGGTGTGATCTGCGAGATCATGAATGAAGATGGCACCATGGCTCGCATGCCGGAGTTGAAGAAGTTTGCCAAAAAGCACGGTTTAAAAGTTGGCTCTATCGCTGATGTAATTCGCCACCGATTGCAGCACGACTCACTGGTGAAGCGTGAGGTCGAAGTGCGTATGCCCACCGAATATGGCGAGTTTCGTATGATTGGTTATACCAATGCTGTTGATCAGGCGGAGCATGTGGCGCTGGTGATGGGGGAGCCCGATTCGGAGCGGCCCTGTATGGTGCGCGTGCACTCTGAGTGCCTGACCGGGGATGTGTTTGCATCGCGCCGTTGCGACTGTGGCTCACAGCTGCATGCTGCTATGCGTCAGGTGGCTGATGAGGGTGAAGGTGTGATTCTCTACCTCAGACAGGAAGGGCGTGGTATTGGTCTGCTGAATAAACTCAAGGCGTATAATTTGCAGGATGCTGGCCACGATACGGTGTCGGCCAATGAGAAGCTCGGCTTTAAGGCTGATCTGCGTGATTATGGCATTGGGGCACAGATTTTACGTAACCTAGGGCTGCGCAAGCTGAAGCTTTTGACCAATAATCCGAAAAAAATTATCGCACTCGATGGCTATGGCCTTGAGGTGAGTGAACGCGTTCAGCTCATGGGGTCACCCCATGCAGAGAATATCGCCTACCTGACAGCCAAAAGGGAGAAGATGGGGCACATGCTTAATGTGAAGGGTAAGAAGTCATGAGTCTTGATGCACCTCACCTGAATGGGAGCGTAGATGCTTCCGGTTTAAGGGTAGGCATTGTTGTCAGTCGTTTTAACAGCGATATTACCGAGGCACTGCGCTCAGGTGCAGTGTCGGCCTTGCTGCAACATGGCTGCCAAAAAGAGGATATGACTACCATCTATGTACCGGGCGCATTCGAAATCGGCACGATTGCTGTAAAAATGGCGGACAGTGGCCGCTTTGATGCGATTGTCTGCCTTGGCTGTGTGATTCGCGGAGATACAGCACACTTTGACTATGTCTGTCAGGGTGCTATGGATGCAATTGGCAAAGTTGCCCAGCGTGGCGATGTAGGTGTGGGCAATGGTGTGTTGACTGTGGATAGTAGTGAGCAGGCTTATGAACGTATTGGTGGCGCACATGGCCACAAGGGAGAAGAGGCTGCATTGACTGCTGTCGAAGTTGCTCGACAGTTGCAGGCGCTGGAGAAGTAATGGCCAATCGACACCAAGCCCGAGAGTCGGCACTGGAAACCTTCTACGCCTGGCATAGTGCCAGTCAGGATAGCGGCATGATTCCAGAGCTGGTGAGTAGCAGACTGCAGCATGAAGATCGTGCCGACCAAGATGAGGGCTATCTTCGCGAACTGGTCTACGGTGTGACTGACAATGTCGATGCACTGGATGAGATCATTAAAACAGCAGTGCGTGGTAGAAGCCTTCGCTCGGTGGCTTCGGTTGAGCTGAATGTGATTCGTCTTGCCTTGTGGGAGATGCAAAATCGCCTTGAGATTCCTTATCGTGTGATAATCAACGAAGCACTGGAGTTGACCCGTGATTATGCCGGCGAATCACCTCGTGGCTTTATTAATGGCGTACTCGATAATCTGGCCAGGCAGGCGCGCCCTGATGAGGCGGGCAAGAAGTAGTTGCTGAAAGCAGCGATTCGAGCCAAAGCTGAATCGCATGGTTTTGATCTCTGCCATGTGAGTCGCCCTAAATTTGATAGTTGCCATGCCGATGCCCTTCAATGTTGGGTCGATGCCGGCATGCAGGGTGAGATGGCGTGGATGAAAGAGCCGGTTCGCCTCTCTCGTCGCAAAACCCCTGAAAGCTTGTTACAGGATGTAAAAAGCGTGATCTCCGTGGCGATGCGCTATACACCACCGGAATACTCACTTGATTTAGCTAATGCAGAGAAAAACTCAGGTGTGATCTCTGCCTATGCACATGGCGATGACTATCACGATACCATGAAAAAGAGGCTGAAAGCACTGGCTTCCGACCTGGATAAGATGCTGGGTGTTCATAGCCAGCGAGTCTTTGTCGATACGGCACCTGTATTGGAACATGCGCTGGCTGAAGTGTCCGGTCTTGGCTGGCAGGGCAAGCATACCTTGACGATGAACCGGCAGCTAGGCTCGTGGTTTCTGCTTGGTGAGATTTTTACCACAGCCGAAATTTCAGCGGATGCTTCGGCAGACAATCATTGTGGCAGCTGCACAGCATGTATCGATGGTTGCCCGACACAGGCCATTGTCGCCCCTTATGTGGTCGATGCGCGCCGTTGCATCTCTTATCTCACTATTGAATTTGATGGCTTCATTTCAGCAGAGTTGCGCCCACTGATCGGTAATCGCATCTATGGTTGTGACGATTGTCAGTTGGTATGTCCATGGAATGGGCATGTTGCAGAGAGTGAAGAGGGGGCTACCGATCTCCTTGCACCAAGAGGGGAGAATAACCTGCCCGACCTTGCTAGCCTGCTGCGCCTTGATGAGGCAATGTTTCAGGAGCGTTTCCGTAACTCCCCCATCAAGCGAACAAAACGACGTGGTCTGTTGCGTAATGTATGCATCGCGATGGGAAACTCAGGGAGTGCTGATTTCATCCCACTGCTTCTGGATGCACTGCGTGATGAAGAGCCGCTAATCCGTGGGCATGCTGCCTGGGCACTGGCAAGATTGGCTGGTCAGAGCAGTGGGGGAGATATAGAGGTAGCCCTTATGAGTTGCTTTGAAGCTGAAGAGGATAGAGCCGTTCAGCAGGAGCTGGGGTCGGCAATCAAAGAGGTGAGGAAGAAGATATGAAACCGAGAGCATTTATTTTTGATCTTGATGGAACGCTGGTTGATGCACTGCCGGATATTCGGGCCAATGCCAACCGGGCGCTGGAGTCGCTCGGATATGAACTCCGCTTGAGCCTTGAAGAGACACAGCCGCATGTTGGCGGTGGTGCGCACAAGCTGGCATCCAATGTGCTCGGTTTGCCGATGGAGCATGAGGAGACCATGGCGCTCTACCATGCCTTTGCTGATATTTATGAGAAGCACCCGGCTGATTTTGGCAAGCCATTCCCTGGTGTGATGCAGGTGTTGGATACCTTGAGAGAGCAAGAGATTCCTATTTCATGCGTGACCGCTAAGCCTGCCAAGGCGCGTGTGCAGGTACTCGATAAGATGGGTATTACACCTTATTTGACTATGGCGCTCTCTCCTGAAGATGGATTCGCCAAGAAGCCTGCGCCAGATATGTTGTTTGAGTGCTGTAGGGCGATGAATGTTGAACCTTCTGAGACAGTGATGGTTGGCGATACGCGCTTTGATGTTGAGGCGGGTTTTAACGCTGGCTGCATGGCAGTTGCCTTTGCCGAACATGGCTATCAGGACGTGCCACCGGAATATGCTGACCGTGTTGTCAGCCTGCCGCAATTTACCGATATTCTGAAGCTGCTGGATGAGTGATAAGCACCTCTCTGGCATCTATGGCATTCTCGCAGCTGACTTGGCTCAAAACGATCTCTTGGTAAAGGCCGAGTCCGCTCTGAAAGGGGGGGTGGGTGCGCTTCAGATGCGCGATAAGAAGCAGGGCTATAAACATGCAATCAAGCGTGCCAGAGCACTGCGCAATTTAACCTCTCAATACGGTGCAAAGTTGATTGTGAATGATTCTGTCCAGCTGGCAGTTGATTCTGATGCTGATGGTGTGCATTTGGGGCGTGATGATATCCCAAATTTAATCCAGCTCAGAAACGAGGTGGGCGATACTATGATCATCGGCGTGACTTGCAGAGCTGATGCAGCATTTGCTCAATCAGCCCTGAATGATGGTGCTGACTACCTCTCTTTTGGTGCGGTCTGGGCTACAGAATCGAAGCCGGAGGTGCCGCAGCTAGGGGTGGCGAGACTTGCCAAAGCACGCCAGATGTTTCCTGCTGCGAACATCTGTGCGATCGGCGGCATCACAGCAAGTAATATAGCAGCGGTGAAAGTTGCGGGTGCTGATTGTGCGGCAGTGATTTCAGGACTGTTTGCTGCAGATGATATTGAGCACCGGGCAGGGCTGATGAAAAAGATTTGGGCTCAAGCATGAGTAGTCTTCCGGTCTGTCTGACGATTGGTGGCTCTGATTCCTGTGGCGGTGCGGGCATTCAGGCAGATCTGCGTATTTTTGAAGCCCTTGGGGTGCGTGGCTGCTCTGCAACAACGGCGATGACAGCACAGAATCCAGGTATGGTTGCACGTATCGAGCCGGTATCACTGGCGCAGCTTGATGCTGAACTACATGCGGTTTTTGACTATTACGATATAGCTGTAGTGAAGACGGGCATGCTGCTGGATGCGGAACACGTGGCAGTTGTTGCGGCACTGCTTGACCAACTGCATAGCGGCCCTTTGGTGGTTGATCCGGTCATTGCTTCTACTGGCGGCACACGCTTACTGGATATCGGCGGTGTTGATGCTTTACAGCACGCACTGCTGCCGCAGACAACACTACTTACTCCAAATCTTGGTGAAGCTTCTCTGCTTCTGGGGGAGCCAGTCACTGATCCCGAGGTGGCTGCCAGGCTTCTTGCCAAAAAGCTGGATTGTGCTGTGTTGCTCAAGGGTGGTCACGGAGAAGGCGATGAATTGCTTGATCTTCTTTGTGATGTGGATGGCCGGACTCACCATTTTGCACATGCGCGAAAACCGTGGAGTAAAGAACAGCTGCACGGCACTGGGTGCCGGCTCGCTTCGGCAGTGGCTGCGCATCTGGCAGCAGGGGAGCCCCTTTATCAAGCAGTCTCCAAAAGTATCGATTTTCTGCAAGGTGAATAGTTCTTTAACATATTGATTATAAAGGAGAAATACGAAAAAACTTTATTTTCTCAGTTGTTTCACTATAATGCGCAACCGTTTCTGACAAGCTCAACCCTTCCGGAGGATTAGATGATTAAGCTTTATTCCGATGCGCACTGCCCAGATTCGCATCGCACACGTATCGTACTGGCTGAAAAAGAGCTGCCGATTGATGTCGAAGAGTTGGAGGTAGATAATCTCCCTGCTGATTTCTTGAAGATAAACCCGTATGGAAAGCTTCCAACGGTGATCGATCGCGACATCGTGTTCTTTGAGTCCTCTGTGGTGAATGAGTATCTTGATGAGCGTTACCCTTACCCACCGCTTAAGCCAGGATCACCGGCAGAGCGTGCGCGTATGCGACTGACCGTGCTACAGCTTGAGCGTGAACTTTATGTGCTGTACAGAGAGTGTCAGAACGGGCGCAAGAAGAAAGAGGCTGTTAAAAAGCTGCAGGCTTATTTCAATTCACTGGATGACTACCTGTCGCGTACCGAGTATTTTATCGGTGAGCAGTACACGCTGGTTGATGTGACATTGGCACCCATCCTGTGGCGCTTGCCATCCATCGGCATCGATACTTCCAAGTGGGGTAACCTTGAGAACTATATGGATCGTCTGTTTGAGCGCCCAGCTTTTGAGAGTTCGCTCTCCGAGCATGAGCAGATGTTGCGTGACTACTAACGATACAATGGCACCGTTCTTTTGAGGCAACCATGCGTAATATAGCTACTGTTTTCCTTATTCTATTTGGTCTCTCAGGCTGCATTGGCACTGTAATCAGTACCGCAGCCGATGTGGCAATCGAAGTGGTGAAGGTTCCATTCAAGGTGGGTGGTGCTGTGGTTGATGCGGTGAGTGGTGATGATGAGGAAGATGAATACGAGAGTGACTATGAGGATGAAGCCTTAGATGATTGAGCCACGCTGAACCAGCGTCTCCTTTTCACATTTTTTCATCTGTTTGATTGCCAGCTCAGCTTTTAGTGCTGTCGATCGGTCTCCAATCTCTTCCGTAAAAACGAGCTTTAGTGGCCCTTTACCACGCAGAAATTTGGCACCATTTCCTTCACAGTGCTCTTCAAAGCGGCGTGCTACATCGGTAGTGATGCCGGTGTAGAGCTGGCCACCACTGCAACGGATCAGATAGAGGAACCACGCCCCTTTTTTATTTGCCATATTTAGTTTCTGATCCGAACGTATTCACCGACATGTGTATGTTCAAAAAGGTCGATAATATCTTCGTTCTTCATACGGATGCAGCCGTGTGAGGCGGGCTTACCGATACTCTCCTCTTCATGAGTGCCATGAATATAGATATAACGACGCTTGGTATCGACTTTACCACGGCTATTTTTTCCAGTTTCACATCCATCCAGCCACAAGATACGGGAGAGAATCCAGTCGCGGTTCGGATTACTCTTTTCAGGGTCGTAGATGCAAAATGGTTCACGCGCACGGAACGCTGCAAGTGGCGGCAAACCCCCTCCGATTTTTTCAGCAATTCGGTGTTTTCCGAGAGGTGTCTGAAAGCTGCCCTCAAGGTTTCCACCTCCTTTGGTGGCGGTGGAGACAGGGTATGCGTACCACACACCGGTTTGACGACGGTGGTAGAGGGTCTGTTCTGCAATAGAGATCATAATCACAGCGCCAGTGTAGCTTGAGTGCTCGGATAGTTCACCTTCTCCCAAGTTGTCAGCCGCAGCCGGGCCGTTAGAGTGCAAACCCCAATGAAAGAGAGACACGAACACATTTTTGGAGAGGTAGTACAGGCCTATCTTGGTTCAGGGCAGCCGGTCGGGTCGCGCACGCTTTCTCAGCAGGGTGATCTTGGGCTTAGCCCCGCATCTATCCGTAATGTCATGGCTGACCTTGAGCGGCAGGGAATGCTAACTTCACCGCACAGATCGGCAGGCCGAGTGCCAACAGATATGGGTTTGCGTTATTTTGTAGACTCACTCATGGCCGTTGACCCTGACATCAACCGCCAGCTTGAGGATTCGGTGGCTGGTCATCTCGCAGATGCTGGTGAGCGTAATGCTTTACTGAAAAAAGCGACTGACGAGCTGGCGAATTTAACTCACTTCGCAGGCATGGTGTGGGTGCGTGAACAGGGGTTTGAGCGCATTAGCAGAATTGAGCTGGTACCGGTCTCTAGTGAGAAGGTACTAGCTGTGATTGTGACTGATTCTGGTGAGGTGCAGAATCGCCTTATTTCACGACCAAGTGATACCAGTGAAAGCAGGTTGCATGATATTTCTACCCGCTTGAACGAGCTGCTTTCAGGCTGCAACCTTGAAGAGGTACGCATACGCCTGCAGGGCGAGATGGAGTCGGATAGGCTGAAGGTGCGCCATCTGCTTGAGGAGTTGAAACAGTGGGCGGATGCCCCTACAGAAGGGCAGGCAGAGGTATTTGTCAGCGGCCAGCGGCAGCTGCTCGAGATGCCGGAGTTTGCTGTCGTGGATACAATTCGGTCGCTTATGGCTGCAATTGAAGAGCGTGAACAGCTACTGCATTTGGTTGAGCAGGTGGAGCATGAAGAGCGTGGTGTAAAAGTCTTTATCGGCTCCGAACATGCGCTGGTAAACATGGAGCAGGTGTCGGTGGTGCTGTCGCGTTATGAAGGGGCGGACAAGGTTGTAGGTACACTTGGTGTGATTGGGCCAAGGCGCATGCACTATGAGCGTGTAGTACCGATCGTGGACTGTACAGCCAGGTGGGTGAGTAGAATGCTCACCAACAGAATTTAAGAAGAGATATTGATCGGGAGTTTACATTGACTGGAAAGAAGAAAAAGAAGGCTGAATCGGAAGCCAAGTTGAAAGGCAAACAAGAGGAAGATGTGGTTCAGCTGGATGAGAATGGCGATGAGGTGATGCCGGAAACTGAGGTTGATCCACTTAAGGCAGCCGAGGCTGAAGTTGCCGAGCTGAAGGATAAACTTCTTCGTAACCATGCTGAAATGGAGAATTTGCGCAGGCGTACACAGCGTGAAATCGCTGATGCACATAAGTTTGGCGTGGAGAAGTTTACTACATCACTGCTTGATGTGATGGATAACCTTGAGCGTGCGCTGACTGTGGAGGCGGGTAATGAAGAAGCGGTCCGTGAAGGCATTCAGCTCAAACTGAACAGCTGGCACGATATGATGAAAAGGTTTGAAGTGACACGCGTTGATGCAGTGGGTGAAAGTTTTGATCCACATCTACACGAGGCGCTCTCTCAGGTGCCAAATGAGGCACCGGAAGGCACAGTCATCGCTCAGCATGTGGCGGGGTATACACTGCATGGTCGATTGATCAGGCCAGCCAAGGTGTTGGTCTCTAGCGGTCCGGCTGAGTAAATACTCAAGGCTGCTTTCTGCAGCTTTTATTTCATCTATATCACAATTTTATTATCTGGGGGGGTTGAATCTGCGCAGCGCCTCCCCCATAAACACCTTCAGAAGCGTTTTAACAGTAAAATCAGGAGTACGAAAAAATGGCAAAAGTAATAGGAATTGATCTCGGCACCACCAACTCGTGCGTGGCCGTGATGGAAGGCGATAAGGCTAAAGTGATCGCCAACAGTGAAGGCGATAATACTACGCCGTCTGTTGTCGCATTTGCTGCAGATGAGCGGTTAGTTGGCGCATCAGCAAAGCGTCAAATGGTTACCAATCCAGATAAGACATTCTATGCAGTGAAGCGTCTGATTGGCCGCAAGTTTGATTCAAAAGAGGCGAAGCACCATAAGGATCTGGTTTCTTATCCCCTGGTGGCCGCTGATAATGGCGATGCGTGGGTAGAAGCGGATGGTAAAAAGATGTCTCCGCAGGAGGTCTCCGCGATCACCTTGCAGAAGATGAAGAAGACTGCTGAGGATTATCTGGGTGAGACAGTCAAGGATGCGGTGATTACCGTACCTGCCTACTTCAATGACTCCCAGCGTCAGGCAACCAAGGATGCTGGTGCCATTGCCGGTCTGAATGTGTTGCGTATTATCAATGAGCCAACCTCTGCAGCACTTGCTTATGGTCTTGATAAAACCGAAGAGAATCACCTGATTGCAGTATACGATCTGGGTGGTGGTACCTTTGATATATCAATCCTTGAGATTGGTGATGGTGTATTCGAAGTGAAGGCAACTAATGGCGATACCTTCCTTGGCGGTGAGGATTTTGATCAGGTTCTGATTCAATATCTGGCTGATGAGTTTAAGAAGGAGCATGGCGTTGATCTCATGCAGGACAAGCTTGCACTTCAGCGTTTGAAAGAGGCATCTGAGAAGGCGAAAATCGAGCTCTCATCCAGTGCGCAGACTGAGGTAAACCTTCCGTTTATCACAGCCGATGCGGCTGGTCCGAAGCATCTTCTGATCAAGCTCTCTCGTGCCAAATTTGAAAGTCTTGTTGGCGATCTCGTAACCAAGTCGATAGAGCCATGCAAGCAGGCACTCAAGGATGCCGGTGTGAAGGCTTCTGACGTTCATGAAGTTGTTCTGGTCGGTGGTATGACCCGTATGCCGCTGGTACAGGAGAAGGTGCAAGAGTTCTTTGGTCGTGAACCGCACAAGGGTGTGAATCCGGATGAGGTTGTGGCGATTGGTGCTGCGATTCAGGGCGCGGTACTGACTGGTGATGTAACCGATGTTCTACTGCTTGATGTAACCCCACTGTCGCTTGGCATTGAGGTTGAGGGTGGTCTGTTCAACAAGATCATTGAGAAGAATACCACCATTCCGACCAAGAAGAGCCAGACCTATACCACAGCCGCCGATAACCAGACAGCTGTGACCATTAAGGTGGCTCAGGGTGAGCGCGATCTGTTCTCAGCCAACAAGCAGCTTGGACTCTTCAACCTTGAAGGTATTGCTCCGGCACCGCGTGGCATGCCTCAGATTGAGGTGGCCTTCGATATTGATGCCAATGGTATTATGCATGTGCATGCCAAGGATAAGGGTACCGGTAAAGAGACCTCAATCCGTATTGAGTCTGGATCCGGCCTTTCTGAGGATGAGATTGAGCGCATGAAGCAGGATGCTGAAGTGCATGCCGATGAAGATAAGAAGCTGAAAGAGCAGATTGAGGCGAAGAATCGTGCCGATGCACTGGTCTACTCTACCGAGAAGTCGCTGAAAGAGCATGGTGACAAGGTAGATGAAGAGACTCGCAAGGGTATTGAGGAAGCGCTCGAAGGGCTGAAGAAAGCGATTGAAGGCGGTGACGCCGATGCCATTACAGCCGCTGAAACCAACCTTGCTGAGAAATCGCAGAAGCTGGGTGAGGCAATCTACCAGGAGATGCAGCAGGAGAAGGCACAGGCTGAAGCAGCTGGCGGTGAAGATGCAGGTGCATCATCCAAGCAGAATGATGATGTTGTCGATGCCGAAGTCGTGGATGAAAACGACAAAAAGTAAGGTGTAAGCTGAACGTGTAAGGAGTGGAGGCTATACGGTCTCCGCTCCTTTTCGCATTTTAAAGCGTAAAGGGAGTGAGCGTGGCCAAACGAGATTATTATGAGGTATTAGGTCTTGCCAAAGATGCCGATGAGAATGCGATCAAGCGCGCTTATCGCAAGTTGGCAATGAAGTACCACCCAGATCGCAATCCGAATGATGATAGTGTCGCGGAGAAGTTTCGTGAGGTGACTGAGGCCTATGAGGTTCTCTCCGATGACAGTAAACGCTCACGCTACGATCAGTACGGCCATGCTGGTGTAGATGAACAGATGCAGGATTTCTGGGGTCGTGGCGGCGCACAAGATTCACATGCCTTCCGTGACTTCGGCGATATGTTCGGCGATGTGTTTGGTGAGATGTTCGGCTTTGGTGGTGGAGGTCGCAGTACACGAGGTGCAGATCTACGTTATGATCTATCACTAAGCCTTGAAGATGCAGCGGCAGGTCGTGAAGTTGAGTTGGAGATTCCCAAGCATGAAAGCTGCAGCACCTGTAGCGGCAGTGGCGCGAAACCGGGTTCTAATCCGGTGCCTTGTTCAACCTGTGGTGGGCATGGGCAGGTACAGATGCAGCAGGGATTCTTTGCTGTCCGCCGCACGTGCCCGACCTGCCAAGGTTCCGGAAAGCGCATTGAATCGCCATGTGGAAGCTGTAGCGGTGCAGGGCGTGTCAGAGTTAATAAGAAGCTGAAAGTTAAGGTGCCTGCCGGTGTTTATGATGGTGCTCAGGTACGTGTTGGTGGCGAAGGTGAAGCGGGTGAGCATGGCACACCTCCCGGCGATCTTTATATTGTTATATCGTTAAAGGCGCACAAAATTTTCGAACGTGAAGGTGCCGACCTCTACTGCACCATGCCAGTCACATTCCCACAGGTGGCGCTGGGTGCAGAAGTGGATGCGCCAACACTGGAAGGAAGGGTCAAGATTAGAATTCCTGCCGGAACCGAGGCTGGGCGTGTATTTCGACTGCGCGGACATGGTGTGCCGGATATTCGTACAGGTGGGCAGAAGGGCGATCTTTATGTGCGTTTGCAGATTGCTGTGCCGAATAAGATGAGTTCAAAACAGAAGGAACTTCTACGCGAATTCTCTGAGGAGACCGGTGATGATGTTTACCCGGAGCGTTCGTCGTTTCTGGATAAGGTAAAGGATTTCTGGGATGATCTTTCCCGGGAGGGTAAGTGATGGCTGATATGAGAGTAATTGTGGTTGGCGCATCCGGTCGCATGGGGCGGATGTTGGTGCATGCTGTCAGTGATAGTAAGAGTGCTGTGCTGGTTGGTGCAACTGAGCGCCCTGGTTCACAAGATTACCCCACTTGGAAGTATCGATGCCGATGGACGGCAAGCGCCACAGGATGGG
>CAZFCL010000019.1:13015-14102 GCA_964517705.1 uncultured Zetaproteobacteria bacterium
CCGTGATGCTGGCGATCTGGCTGGAATCGAAACGCTTGGCCTGACAGTTGTTGATGATATCAATGCATGCCCTGATGCTGATATTCTTATCGACTTTACCTCCCCTGTAGCTACCCTGAACCATGCCAACTTCGCAGCCAGTCGTGGTATGGGTATGGTGATCGGAACAACAGGTTTTGAGCCTGAACAATTGGATGAGTTGAAAACAATCCTCGCCGGTGTGCCTGTGGTGATGGCGGCTAACTATTCGGTTGGCGTTAATTTGGCGCTGAGCTTGATTGAGCGTGCTGCCGAAGTATTGGGTGAAGAGTATGATGCAGAGATTTTTGAGGCACACCACAAGCATAAAGTAGATGCGCCGAGTGGCACGGCACTGGCAATGGGTCGTGCACTGGCTGCTGGCCGTTGTGTATCTCTGGATGATGTTTCTGTCTGTTCCCGTGAAGGAATTACTGGTGAGAGAGAGCAAGGCTCCATCGCTTTCTCCGTGGTGCGTGGCGGTAATATTGTCGGAGAGCCCCGGACTATGTTTATCGCTGATGAGGAGCGTGTTGAGATCAATCATATTGCCTCAGATCGCATGGTATTTGCCAAAGGGTCGGTGCGTGCAGCCTCATGGCTGATGGAAAAGGGTGCCGGCTGGTATGATATGCAGGATGTATTAAACCTGCGGGGCTGAGAGGCTCACAAAATATAACTGTTGGTTGCAATTTAGGAGGGGATCGGATGACTCAGGATGAAATGAAGCAGAAGGTGGCAGAGGCTGCACTTTCGTACGTGAAGCCCGGAACAATTGTTGGTGTAGGTACCGGCTCAACTGCCAATATGTTTATCGATGCACTTGCAGGCATAAAGAATGATATTCTTGGTGCGGTTGCCAGCTCGGAAGCAACAGCATCCCGGCTTGAGGGGCACGGCATTCCGGTTTTAAGTTTGAATGATGCACTACAGCAGGTGGATTCACTTTCGGTCTATATTGTTGGTGCCGATGATGTTGATGCAGGCAAGAATCTGACTAAAGGTGGCGGTGGTGCCCTCACGCGCGGGGAGGTTGTTGCTGCTGCTTCCGATCAGTTTATCTGCATTG
>CAZFCL010000020.1:0-13672 GCA_964517705.1 uncultured Zetaproteobacteria bacterium
CTGCTCACTACGCTGAACCAGGTCACCAACACGGAATACATCATCTGACTTAAGGCAGTTCATAGAACGAACTGACAGGTCAAGGTGCTCAATTGGCTGGGCCAGAAGCTCTTCCAGCTGATGTCCATCATCCTCATTGGCATCCGCAACTTCATCTTTCGCGGAAAAATCAACAAATACTCGCAACTGCTTCTCAAGAATGGCTGCGGCAGCATTGATCGCTTCTTCCGGAGTCATGGAGCCATTGGTCTCCACTTCCATAATCAACTTATCATAATCAGTCCGCTGACCAACACGTGCACCTTCAACACGAGTAGCAACACGTCGTACTGGGGAGTAGGAAGCATCCACCAGCAACGAGCCAACCGTACGTTCTTCAATCTCACGCTCGGAAGCTGCATCGTAACCACGACCCTTCTCTACTTTGCACTCGAACTTCAGGCGACCATCATCATTCAGGTGTGCCAAAACCAACTCTGGGTTAAGAACCATCAGACCAGCAGGACACTGAATATCAGCCGCAGTTACAATCGCAGGGCCTTTCATATCCAAAGAGATGGATGCAATATCATCAGCTTCCATGCGGATATCCAGCTCTTTCAGCGTAAGGATGATGTCCATAACATCTTCACGAACACCTTTAATGGTATCGTACTCGTGTGCCACACCATCAAAGATAACAGAAGTTACAGCAGCACCAGGAAGTGATGAGAGAAGCATGCGGCGCAAGCTATTACCGATTGTGGTTCCATAGCCGCGCTCCAGCGGTTCAAACTCAACTTTGGCAGAGCGGCCGGCAACTTTCTCTTCAATATTGATATTACGTGGATTGATCAACTGCATCTAACGCCTCTCAGTGATTACTTGGAGTAAAGTTCTACGATCAGCTGCTCACGGATACCCGGATCAAGCTGGTCGCGTACTGGCAGTTCACGGAATGTGCCCTGACGACTGGTAAGATCAACATCCATCCACTCGGCAGTACCGCGATTTCCAGCATCTTCCGCCGCTGCATTCACACGCAGATGCTCTTTAGCGCCTTCCACCAATTCTAGGCATGCACCAACTGGCACACGGATGGAGGGGATATCCGCAACATGGCCATTGAGCTTAACAAGGCCATGACGAACGACCTGACGCGCCTCAGTGCGAGATGCGGCCAGGCCCATGCGATAAATTACATTGTCCAGGCGGGATTCAATCAGCTGCAACAAGTTGAGACCTGTTACGCCCGACATACGGTCAGCATCTTTGAAGTAGCTGCGGAACTGTTTTTCCTGCAGACCATAGATACGTTTCACCTTCTGCTTCTCGCGCAGCTGTAGACCATAGTCAGAAACCTTGGTCCGACGGTTCTGGCCATGCATACCCGGTGCATATGGGCGACGCTCAATCGGGCATTTGTCCGAATAGCACTTGCCACCCTTTAGGTAGAGTTTCTCACCTTCACGCCTGCATAGACGGCATTTGGCTTCCAAATAACGTGCCATGAATTAATACTCCTAAACGCGGCGTCGCTTAGGTGGGCGACATCCATTATGTGGAATTGGGGTAACATCGCGAATCGATGTAACATTAATACCTGCAGCAGCAATGGCACGCAATGCGGACTCACGGCCATTGCCTGGTCCACGAACCAACACTGAGCAGCTCTTCACACCGTGATCCATTGCCTTACGTGCTGCATCTTCTGCAGCAACCTGAGCAGCAAATGGTGTGCTCTTACGTGAACCCTTAAAGCCTGCACCACCACTGGTTGCCCAGCAGATAGAGTTACCGGCTTCGTCGGTAAAGGTAATAATTGTGTTATTAAAACTTGCTTTGATATGCGCAACAGCATTCGCAATGTTCTTACGAGTGCGCTTCTTTCCAGCAGCAGCTTTCTTGGGTGCAGCCATCGTTTACCCCTTACTTCTTCTTACCCGCAACGGTCTTACGAGGACCTTTGCGTGTACGAGCATTGGTTTTGCTTTTCTGGCCGCGCACAGGCAGCCCCTTACGATGCCGAAGACCGCGATAGCAACCGAGGTCTGTCAGACGCTTGATGTTCATGGTGACTTCACGACGAAGGTCGCCCTCTACAGTAAATGACTCATCAATCACTGTACGGATTTTAGCGACATCATCATCGCTCAAATCTTTCACTCGCAGGTCAGCATCAATCCCCGCTTTAGCAAGGATCTCCTTTGAACTGGTCGATCCGATACCATAAATATAGGTAAGCGCAATTTCGATACGCTTCTGAGTTGGAATATTTACACCCGAAATACGAGCCACTTCTTGCCTCCTTAGGCCTTATGAAAAAGGGCGCGAACCATAGCCACAAGAGCCACTCCGCGCAACCTGATTAACCCTGACGCTGTTTATGCCGAGGATTATCGCAAATAATGCGAACAACGCCTTTACGGCGAATCACACGGCATTTGTTACACATTTTCTTGACTGATGCACGGACCTTCACGCCTGCACCTCCTCAAAATCTGTTAATCGGCAAGCCGATTATTTTTCGCGGTAGCTAATGCGACCACGAGACAAGTCGTATGGGGATATCTCCACCGTCACCTTGTCGCCAGGAAGAATACGAATGTAGTACTTCCTCATTTTTCCGGAAATTGTGCACAGCAATTCGTGCTCATTCTCCAATTTTACCTTAAACATGGCGTTCGGGAGTTTCTCAACAACCTCCCCGGACATCTCAATAATATCTTCTTTCGCCATAGTTAGTTAGCTCTCAACCACCTGCTTTAGCGCAGCATATACCGCACGCATTTCCCCGGACGCATCAAGCCTGTTAAAACCCGGTCTCTCCTGATAGTAGCTCAGTAGAGGGGCTGTCTGCTCACGGTACACTTCCAAACGGTGAGCAATCACATCTTCTCGATCATCATCCCTCTGGTACAGCTCGCCGCCACAGCGGTCGCACTGGCCCGATTTTTGGGGCGGCGAATACTGCCTATGAAATCCGAAACCGCAAGCTCTGCAAGTCAACCTTCCACAGAGTCGTTCAAGCAGGTTTTCTTCAGGCGCATCCATGAATACAAGGTGCTCAATTTTGATGCCGTGCCTAGCCAGCATCGCATCAAGCGCCTCGGCTTGCGGCACATTGCGTGGAAAGCCATCCAACAGGAAACCACCTGCTGCATCCGCCATGATTTTATCTTCAATCATCGCCACAACTACACCGTCAGAGACCAGCTTTCCGGTATCCATAAACTGCTTTGCCTTCAGGCCTGCCTCGGTCCCATCACGTACAGCCGCACGAAGAATGTTACCCATGGCCAAGTGTTGAATGCCTTTTTCGGCTGCGAGCTTCTCACCCTGCGTGCCTTTGCCGACACCCGGGGGACCAAAAAAAATCGCGTTCATTACTTGCCGGTTTTCAAACGGGCTTTCTTCATCAGACCTTCATACTGATGACTCATCAGGTGAGACTGAATTTGACCCATGGTATCCATGGTAACAACCACAACAATCAGAAGGCTGGTGCCGCCGAAGTAAAAAGGCACTGAGAGCTCGGCGATTAACCACTCGGGCAACAGACACACTAGGCTCACATAAGCCGCACCAACAACCGTAATACGAGTCAGAACGGTATCAACATACTCGGCTGTTTTCTGGCCTGGACGAATACCGGGAATAAAGCCGCCATTTTTCTTCAGATTGTCAGCAGTATCTTTCGGATTAAAAACAATTGCCGTATAGAAAAAGCAGAAAAAGACAATCAGCGCGGTGAACAGCGTCATATAGAGCCATGCACCAGGTGAAAGAATTGCCGAGATATCACCCAGCCACTCAAAACCTTCAGCACCCTTGGTGAACTGTGCAAATGTTGCAGGCAGTAGAATCAGGGATGATGCAAAAATTGGGGGGATTACACCAGCTGTGTTTACCTTCAGAGGCAAAAATGATGCTTTACCACCATATAAGCGATTACCCACTTGACGTTTCGCATACTGAATAGGAATACGGCGCTGTGCACGCTCGAACCAAACCACCAAGCCGGTAACCACAAGTGTCATGGCAAACAGAGTTAGTACGGTAAATGCAGTATATTCACCTGTACGCGCAAGTTCCAAGGTGCCGCCGATTGCAGATGGAAGACCGGCAGCAATACCAGCGAAAATAATCAGTGAGATGCCATTGCCAATACCGCGTTCGGTGATCTGCTCGCCCAGCCACATCAGGAACATGGTGCCGGTCACCAGTGTGACAACTGTCATGCCACGGAATGCAAGGCCTGGATCAATCACAACACCTTGACCACCAATAGAGAACTGCTCCAGACCTATTGAAATACCGATCGCCTGAAAAGTTGCCAAAATTAACGTGAAATAACGAGTATATTCGGTGATTTTACGACGCCCCGACTCACCCTCTTTCTTCAGCTGCTCAAGTTTGGGTGAAACAACAGTCATCAGCTGGATAATAATCGCAGCTGAGATGTAAGGCATAATACCTAGAGCAAAGATGGTCAGGCGAGAAAGTGCGCCGCCAGAGAACATATCGAACATCCCCAGAAGGGAGCCCTGCGCTTGATTAAAAAACTGTGCAAGTATTGCTGCATCAATGCCTGGGACTGGTATATGTGCGCCAATACGGTACACGATCAATACCCCAAGGGTGAACAGGATGCGGGATTTTAGCTCGGGAATCTTACCGATGTCCCCAAATCCACCCATGGCTCCAGGCTGTGCCACAGTTAGGCCTCAGCCGATGCCAGATTCAGTTTACCACCAGCAGCTTCAATCTTTGCAGCAGCCTGTGCAGAAGCAGCAGATACAGATACGGTGACCTTCTTTGAAATCTCACCATTTGCCAGCAACTTGATCGGATCTACAGCATTACGAACTAAGCCTGCTTCAAACAGTGCTGCTGCATCAATAGCTGCGCCAGCTTTAAAGCTATCGAGCTGGCCCAGGTTGACTACCTGAAAGCTATTATCCTTGCGCGGGGTAAACCCACGTTTGGGTACGCGGCGAATCAGTGGCATCTGGCCACCCTCGAAACCACGAGCTACTTTACCGCCAGAACGGGATTTCTGACCCTTGTGGCCACGGCCACCGGTCTTGCCATTGCCTGAGGCGATACCCTGGCCCTTACGTTTTCGATCCTTGCGAGAACCTTCGGTTGCGTTCAGTTCATTCAGTTTCATCTCTTACTCTCCAGCCTCAATACGAACAAGATGGCACACTTTGTTCACCATACCGCGCACAGATGGAGTATCTTCCAGCTCAACAACCTGATTCATGCGGCGGAATCCCAAACCAACCAGAGTGGCTCTCTGGTCTTTGGAGTAACCAATACCACTTTTTACCTGACGGATACGAATCGTCTCTTTCTTAGCCATGTTAAAATCTCCTGATTCGATTAAGCGGCTTTGCCACGACGTGCGGCAATCTGCTCAGGGCTCTCCAACTCTTTTAAGCCATTGAAGGTAGCACGCACTGTATTCACCGTATTACGGGAGCCCAGTGACTTCGTCAAAATATCGCGAATACCAACAGCATCCAGCACCGCTCGAACAGCAGAAGCAGCAATAACGCCAGTACCTTCTGTCGCCGGCTTAAGCATCACGCGACTCGCATCCTGAATGCCAGCAACCTGATAGTGAATGGTATCACCCTTCCGCGGCACAAAAATCACTGACTTCTTGGCAATCTCAGTTGCCTTACGGATCGCTTCAGGAACCTCTTTCGCTTTGGCATGGCCAAAACCAACATGACCATTACCATCGCCTACTACCATCAGTGCAGAGAAGCTCATGCGGCGACCGCCCGATGTTGTCTTGGCGATACGATTAATGGTGATCAGTTTCTCATTCAGTTCCAATTCATCTACATTGATCATTGTCTAGCTCTCCTAAAACTTCAGTCCGCCGGCACGGGCACCTTCTGCCAGCGCCTGTACGCGTCCATGGTATGAAAAGCGGCCACGATCAAAGGCAACCTCTTTAACACCTGCTTTAATTGCACGCTCAGCAATCAGCTTGCCAACAGCTTCTGCGCCAGCTTTATTTCCACCAGCCTTTACGCCTGCATCCAGGCTGGATGCAGTTGCCAATGTTTTACCGTTGGCATCATCAATTACCTGCGCATAAACATGGCGGGCAGATCGGAAGATGCTCAGGCGCAACTTGCCGGATGCCTTAACACGGGCACGAACCTTGCGAGCACGGCGTACAGCACCATTGGATTCATAACGTTTTGCACTCATCTCTTATCTCCTGACCTCTCGCCCTTAAGCCTTCTTGCCTTCTTTCATTGCCACGTATTCGCCAACATAGCGAACACCTTTGCCTTTATATGGCTCAGGCGGACGGAAAGCGCGAATTTCAGCAGCCACCTGTCCAACTCTCTGTTTGTCGATGCCACTTACAGTAATCGTGTTCTGATCAACGGCAGCATCAATACCATCAGGAAGCTGATACTCCACAGGGTGTGAGAACCCAAGCGACAGGTTCAATTTCTTGCCCTGTGCCTGCGCACGATAACCAACACCTCGAAGCTCCAGCTTCTTCTCAAAGCCTTTGCTTACACCAGCCACGTTGTTAGCGATTAGCATGCGAGCCAAGCCATAGAAAGACTTGGTCTTCTTGGTCTCAAGATCAGCACAACTCACAGTCAGAGTGCTTCCCTCCTGTGCAACGGTGATGCCATCAAACAGTGGCGAAGAGAGCTCGCCTTTGGCACCCTTAACGGTAACCGAATCATCGCCAATGCGAATCTCAACACCGTTCGGGATAGTAATAGGTTCTTTACCAACACGTGACATAACTTACCTCAAAATACCGTGCAGAGAACTTCGCCGCCAACACGTGCAGCGCGAGCATTCTTATCGGTCATAATACCCTGGGATGTGCTAACAATAGCAACACCATAACCAGACTTAACGCGCGGAATCTCATCGGCACCAACATAAACTCGGCGGCCGGACCTGGATACACGGTTAATCTCGCGAATAATTGGCTGGCCATCATCATCATAGCGCAGGGTCAGGCGCAGAAAACGTTGGCCTTTATGATTATAAGCCTTCACAGCCGCGATATAACCTTCTTTCTTCAGTAGTTCAGCCAAAGCCAGAAGGGCATTACTTGCAGGCATTTCAATCTTCTCAATTCCAGCCGTCTGAGCGTTACGAATACGCGTCAGCATGTCGGCAATTCGATCCATCATCATAGTTCTATACCCCTTACCAGCTCGACTTGACCATGCCAGGAATCTCACCGGCAAGTGCATGCTTGCGCAGGCAGATACGGCACATACCCAGCTTGCGGTAAACCGAGTGCGGACGACCGCAAAGCTGACAGCGCGTATAGGCGCGAACTTTAAATTTTGGTTTGCGATTGCATTTTGCAATCATTCTCTTTGAAGCCATGAACTAACCCTCTTATGTGCGGAACGGCATACTGAACTGTTTCAGCAGAGCGCGTCCCTCATCATTCGTATTCGCAGTTGTACAGATAGTGATATCCATGCCACGAATCTTGTCCACCTTATCGTACTCGATCTCTGGAAAAATAATCTGCTCTTTCAGGCCAAGCGTATAGTTTCCACGACCATCAAATGACTTGGGTGATACACCTTTGAAATCACGAATACGTGGTAAAGCAATATTTACCAAGCGATCCAGGAACTCCCACATCTGTTCGCCACGCAGCGTGACACGGCAACCAACAGGCATGCCATCACGCAGCTTAAAGTTGGCGATAGACTTGCGGGCACGAGTCACTACCGGCTTCTGACCAGTGATAGCAGACATATCAGTCAGCGCGCCTTCGATCTCCTTAGAGTTCTGCGCAGCTTCGCCCACACCCATGTTCACCACGATTTTACTGATTCCCGGAATCTGCATCGGGCTACTATAGCCGAACTCTTTCTGCATTCCGGCTGCAACCTTATCTTTATAAAAATCTTTCAAACGCGCCATGATCGAAACTCCTACTTATCCAGCACTTCGCCGCATTTGCGGCAGGTGCGAACCTTGTGCCCATCTTCAAGTGTCTTGGTTCCAAGACGAACACCGGTTTCACACTTGGAGCAGTAGAACTGCACATTCGAGATCGCCAAAGGCGCCTCTTTCTCAATGATACCACCAGCACTCACCTGGCTCTGACGGGTATGACGCTTGATCATGTTCACCTTGGCAACAATCAAGCTACCATCTTGCGGCAGAACACGAATCACCTTTCCACGAGCACCTTTGTCGCGACCAGCAACTACAACCACCTCATCATCTCTGCGAATTCGGGTTTTAACCAATGTTGTCATTATACTTCAGCCTCTCTTTTCGCTTACAGCACTTCTGGTGCGAGCGAAACGATCTTCATATAGCCCTTATTCCGCAGTTCGCGTGTTACAGGGCCAAAAATACGGGTGCCGAGCGGCTCATTCTGCTTGGAAAGCAGTACCGCTGCATTCTCATCAAAGCGAATGGAGCTTCCATCATTACGGCGAAACTCTTTGGCGGTACGCACAACAACAGCTCGCTGCACCTCGCCTTTCTTCACCTTACCACCAGGCATTGCCTCTTTTACAGCAACAACAATTACATCGCCAACACGAGCATAGCGACGCTTGGAGCCGCCAAGCACCTTGATGCACTTTACGCTGCGAGCGCCTGAGTTATCTGCAACCTGCAGTACGGTTTCATTCTGAATCATTACAAATCTCCCCGGTTACAGCTGCTCTGAACGCGTCAGAACAGTTTCCATCACCCAGCGTTTGCGACGTGAGATTGGAGCTGATTCAACGATACGCACAGTGTCACCAATATTGCAGGTGTTTTCAGCATCATGAGCCATGTATTTCTTGTGCGAACGAATCGTTTTACGGTAACGCGGGTGCAGGAACTTACGCTCAACTTGCACAACAACAGTCTGTTCGCCTTTATTGCTCACAACTGTACCTTCAAGGGTACGTTTGTTTGTTTTCACTTCAGACATCTCTCTTAACCTCTTAGCCGCGCTCAGCGAGAATGGTCTTGATACGTGCGATTTCGCGACGTACCTGACCCACACGTGCGGTACTGTTCAACTGCATGGTCGCCTTCTGGAAACGCAGTTTCATATTCTCGGCAGCCAGTTCATTGATGCGTGCCTTCAGGTCTGCATCTTTCATATCACGCAGATCCTTTGCTTTTTTGATATCACTCATCGTCCTACTCCACGCACGACAATCTTGGTACGAATCGGAAGCTTCGCAGCGGCACGCTCAAGTGCGGCACGTGCCAACTCTTCATCTACACCATCCATTTCATAAAGAATGCGACCGACTTTTACGGCAGCAACCCAAAACTCCGGTGAACCTTTACCCTTACCCATACGTACTTCTGCAGGCTTCTTGGAAACTGGAAGGTCTGGGAAAATACGGATCCACACACGGCCCTGACGCTTCACATGGCGGTTAATGGTGATACGCGCCGCCTCAATCTGGCGTGCGGTAATACGGCCAGGCTCAGCAGCCTTCAGGCCAAACTGACCAAAGTTCAGGCTTGCACCACGAGGGCTCTTGCCACGAATGCGCTGCAGCTCCTTATGGTGCTTACGCCAGCGAATTTTCTTAGGTTGCAACATCGTTACTAATCCTCTTCAACTCAATCTTTATGCGTTATCCGCTTCAGTTTCGCCAAGCTTCAAACCGTGGAATACCCATACCTTCACGCCAATAATACCGTAGGTGGTATTGGCTTCGGCAAAACCATAATCAACATCTGCACGGAGGGTATGAAGCGGCACACGCCCTTCACGGTACCACTCGGTACGAGCAATCTCAGCACCGCCCAAACGACCGGCACAGTTGATACGAACACCCTTTGCACCCATGCGCATGGCACTCTGAACTGCACGTTTCATCGCACGGCGGAAAGCAACACGGCGCTCAAGCTGGAAAGCCACATTCTCAGCTACCAGTTGTGCTTCAGCTTCAGGGCGACGAACCTCAACAATAAAGACCTGAACTTCCTGGCCAAATTTCTTCACCAGATCGTTGCGTACTGCCTCAATCTCAGAACCCTTTTTGCCGATCACCACGCCTGGGCGGGAAGTGTGCACAGTAACTTTAATCTTATCCGCAGGGCGCTCAATAATAATGCGAGAAACACCAGCATGCTTCAGGCGCTCTTTTACATAGCGGCGCAGTTTAATATCTTCACGTAGATGATCGCCAAAGTTCTTATCATTAGCGTACCAGACTGACTCCCAGTTACGAATCGTCCCAACACGGAATCCAATCGGATTTACTTTCTGTCCCATAACTACTCCCCTTAACCGTGTTCGCTAACAGACACGGTCAGGTGACTGTGACGGTGGAAACGTTGACGCATACGACCCATGCCTTTTGGACGGTAGCGCTTCAAGGTCATGCCTGCATCGGCCTTGGCCTCAGATACAAACAACTGATCCACATCCAAACCATGGTTCTGCTCAGCATTGGCAACGGCAGACTTAAGAACCTTCTCATACAGTCGCGCTGACTTCTTAGGTGATAGCGCCAATACAGCCAATGCACGGCTCACATCCAGGCCACGGATCGCATCTGCCATTAAGCGCGCCTTCTGAGGGCTAATTTTGCTGTTTTTGTGCAACGCACGCACTTGCTCAGACATGCCTATTACCTCTTCTTGGCTTTTTTGTCTGCGCCGTGACCCCAATAAGTACGGGTTGGAGCAAACTCACCCAGCTTATGACCTACCATATTCTCAGTCACAAACACAGGAATAAATTTGTTGCCGTTATGCACAGCAAAGTTGATACCTACAAAGTCCGGAGCAATTGTAGAACGGCGGGACCATGTTTTAATTACAGACTTCTTCTCTGAAGACTGAGCAGCATCCACCTTCTTCTGAAGGGAGGCCTCAATGTAAGGACCTTTCTTTAATGAGCGTGACATCTCTTACCTCACTTCTTATTGCGGCGACGAATAATATCACGGTTCGACGCCTTGTTCTTTGCACGGGTCTTGTGGCCCTTGGTAGGAACACCCCACGGAGTCACCGGATGACGACCACCGGAAGTACGACCTTCACCACCACCATGCGGATGATCCACCGGATTCATAGCAACACCACGAACATTTGGACGAACACCCAACCAGCGCGTACGGCCAGCCTTGCCCACCTTGCGGTTGGAGTGGTCGGCGTTACCCATAACACCAATACTGGCCAGGCAACGGGAGTCCACACGACGAAACTCACCGGAAGGCATCTTCAGGATAGCAAGACCGCCCTCTTTACCCATCAGCTGGATAGATGCACCTGCGCTTCGCGCAAGCTGACCGCCTTTACCAGGCTTCATCTCAACATTGTGCAGAAGTGTACCCACACGAATCTTAGCCAACGGCAGAGCGTTACCCGGACGAACATCTGCATCTGGACCACTCATCACCGGATCACCTGGGCGCAAACCCTGTGGTGAAAGGATATAACGCTTGTCACCATTGCTGAAAACAACCAACGCAATATGCGCTGTGCGGTTGGGGTCATATTCGACGCGCGCAACCTTACCGGCGACACCGAAATTGTCACGCTTGAAGTCGACCATACGATAGAGGCGCTTGTGGCCACCACCACGATGGGCACTGGTGATGCGACCATTATTATTACGGCCACCTGATTTAGTCAGACCAGTAACAAGCCCCTTCTCAGGAGCACCCTTGTGAAGATCTTCATTGACCACGCCAACGCGTCCACGGTTACCGTTTGTTGTTGGTTTTAATACCTTCAATACCATGGTTTATACCTCTTCCGCTGTTTCAAGCGATTGGCCTTCAGCCACACGCACTACAGCCTTACGGTAGCCTGAACGGGCACCTGTATTGGCACCGCGACGCTTAGGCTTGGCAGGCATGTTGATCACCTGCACACTATCCACCTTCACATCGAAGATTGCCTCAACCGCCGCCTTGACCTGCGACTTGGTTGCACTACGGGCAACACGGAAGGTGTACTGATTCGCCGCACCAGTCGCCGAGTAACTTTTCTCGGTGACAACGGTCTGGCGCAAAATGTCATAATGATTGATGTTCGCACTCATGACAGGCGCTCCTCAAGTTTATCTACGGCAGCCTCGGTCAGAATCACGCGCTTACACTTAAGAAGGTCGTGAAGATTCACCTGCCCATCGAGAATCACTTTTGTATTTGGAATATTACGGCCAGAAAGTTCAATGTTGCCATTGGCCTCAGCCAGAACAACCAGCCCAGAGTCTGCCTTCAATGCACCCAAAATATCAGAAAGTACTTTGGTCTTCGGTGCCTTGATTTCCAACTTATCAACTACCGTCAACTTGCCTGAACGGACACAGTCGGAAAGAGCCAAGCAGAGTGCACGACGACGCTCTTTCTTGTTGATACGAGAAACAAACGACGTGTCGGCGTTAGGTCCATGTGCAGTACCACCGTGACGCATCTGATGCGCACGCGTAGTACCTTGACGAGCCCGGCCTGTACCTTTCTGCTTAAATGGCTTTTTACCACCACCGGAAACATCTGCCACAGTCTTTACTGCACTGGTACCACTACGCTGTGCAGATGCCAGTGATGCATAAACACGGTGAACAAAGCCTGCGTCAGATTCCAACCCAAAAACAGTCGGATTCAGGTCGCGCTTACTTACTTCTTTATTCTTCTGATTTACGATGGTGATCTTCGCCATCTTACGCTCCCTTCACGGCAGGGCGCAGCTCAACCAGTCCACCACGTGAACCGGGAACAGCTCCCTTTACCAGAATGCGGTTGAGCTCAGCATCTACACGAACCACTTCAAGGTTCTGTGTTGTTGCACGCTCATTTCCGTAATGGCCAGGCATTTTCTTGCCTGGGAATACACGCCCAGGCCACTGGCATTGACCAGTAGAGCCCATCTGACGATGTACTTTTTCGGCACCGTGGGTCGCACGACCACCGCCAAAGTTGTAACGCTTCATAACACCGGCAAAGCCACGACCCTTAGAGGTGCCAGAAACATCAACTTTTTGACCAGCCTCAAACAGCCCTGCACTCAGCTCCTGACCAAGCTCGAACTCGGCATCAGCAGCAACACGAAACTCTTTCAGTCCGCCAGAAACTTCCTGACCCTGCTTGGCGTAGTGACCCTGAATAGCACGGGTATTGCTACGTTTGGCAGCACCATAGCCGACCTGAACAGCATCATAGCCATCACGATCCGCTGTGCGACGGGCCACAACCTTGCATGGCTCAATGTTCAGCACAGTTACAGGAACCGCAGAGCCATCTTCTGTAAAGATCTGTGTCATACCCGCTTTTCGGGCGATCAATCCAACACTCATGGTTATCCTCCCGAATTAAAGCTTGATCTCGACATCCACACCGGATGGAAGATCGAGCTTCATTAGCGCGTCCACGGTTTGCGGAGTCGGCTTATCAATATCAAGCATACGCTTGTGGGTACGGATCTCGAACTGCTCACGAGAGTCCTTGTATTTGTGCGGTGACTTGATAACGCAAAATTTGCGAATCCTTGTCGGAATCGGAATCGGACCCCGAACTTCTGCACCAGTACGTTTTGCTGTAGCCACAATATCTGCCGCACTCTTATCAAGAATGCGGTGATCAAAGGCTTTCAGCCGAATACGAATACTTTGAGCTGCCACGTACGGCCCCCTTACTTACTAATGTCGGTAACGACGCCAGCGCCGACCGTACGACCACCCTCACGA
>CAZFCL010000021.1:0-13486 GCA_964517705.1 uncultured Zetaproteobacteria bacterium
GAAATGACCTGCTTTTTTCTGTGGAGTTAGGGTGGTTTCTTTATCCTTTTTCAAACGCCGCCCGACCCAGTATTCGGCCGCTTGCTTATCTGTAATCCGTGCATCGCCATCCCTTATCGGTTCGGCATAGATGCATTCACGCCAGCTACTGTTTTCAAGTAGGCGCCAGGCCTTAGCACCAGATGGGGAGAGGGCATCGATGGAGAAGTAGAGTTTCATGCTTTGCCACCAGTATCAAAAGGGGTAATGACAGGTAAGCCGGTTCCGGGATTTAGGTGCAGGCATATTTCACCACGTAGAAGTTTCAATAGATCATGGCCGATTAGTTCGTAGCGCCAGCCGTGCAGACAGGCTAGTTCCGGTGGTTCACCCTTGCAGCGATAGCCCCATGAGGCCAGCTCCGAGAGATCGGATTTGTTGGCCAGAATGGTGGATGCGATTTCACCCTCTTCGGCTTTCAGGCGAACCAGCGTATCAAGCATTTCTAGCCTGAGGTCTGTACCTGCGTTGTTGTGCCGGCGCGGCTTCTGCTTGGGCCACTCCTCTTCTGGTGTGTCCATGCCCTGTTGCCATATTTTGATGATCTCATCGCCGAAACGCCTGATGAAGCCATCATTGATGCCTCGCATGCGTTTCATGGTATCTGTGCCCAATTTGTCCCTGCGGGCGATCTCAACCAGTGGTTCATCGGCAATCATGCGGCGGCGTGGAATATTACGGCTCTGTGCGGCGCGTTCACGCCATGCTGCCAGCTCACGCAGTGCTGCCAGGTGTTTGCCCTTGAGCTTGGCGGAGCCTTTGACACGCCAGAAGATAGCGAATTCATCACTCTTATAGGTGGCAATGTCACAGAGTATGGATTGCTCTTCCTCTAGCCACAAAGAGCGGCCAGTTGCCTCCAATCGCTCCTGCAAGTGTTGGAAAACCAGCATTAGCCAGATCACATCGTCAGCAGCATAGGTCATCTGCTTTTCGGTCAGGGGGCGTGCCTTCCAGTCGGTGAACGATTCACCTTTGGGCAGCACTTTTCTGGTGATGCGCTGAACCAGATTGCCGAATCCGACCTGCTGCCCGTAACCAAGCAGGGCAGCGGCAACCTGGGTGTCGAATAGGGGGAGGGGAAGGCAGCCGGCCTCCATGAAGATGATTTCAAGGTCCTGACGCCCTGCATGAAAGACCTTCAGTGTTTCGGGGCTGCAGATGACCTCCCACAGTGGCGACAGGTCTTTAATGCTAGTTGGATCGATAATCCAGCAGTGACCATTACCGTAAATCTGCAATAGGGCGAATTCGGCATAATAGGTGGATTCGCGGTGGAATTCGGTATCCAGGCATAACACTTTGCACTGCGAAATTTCTGCAATGGCCTTTTGTAATTCTGAGGAGGTTTCAATAAACATAAACGACTTTTCGGACATGCCGACAGACTAGCAATGCCAGATGTGATTGACACGATGTATGATATTGCCATTGTAAGTTGACCGTCAGCCTGCCGGCTATAGAGTGCTCACGCACTCCGTTGTCGGTGTGCCAATCCCTTTTTCGGAGTGATAAGTACTATGCATAAGGTTTGGATCGCAGACAAAATGTCCTCACGTGCTGTTGAAGTGTTTAAGGCACGAGGCATTGAGGTTGACTACAAGCCCGGCCTCTCCGACCAAGAGAAGTTGGCTATCGTTGGTGATTACGATGCCATTGCTGTCCGTTCTTCGACCACGCTGAAAGGTGATCTTCTTGAAGTGGCCAAGCGGGTTAAAGTGATTGGTCGTGCCGGTATTGGTGTCGATAATGTTGATGTGGAGGGGTGTTCAAGGCGCGGTATTGTCGTGATGAACACGCCATTCGGTAATACAATCACCACAGCTGAACTGGCAGTAGCGCACATTGTGGCAGCGGCCCGTATGATTCCTCAGGCGTCTGAATCAACCCGCGCTGGAAAGTGGGAAAAGTCCCGCTTCATGGGTATGGAGCTAACCGGCAAAAAAGCCGGTGTGATCGGTGCCGGTAATATTGGTGCTATTGTATGTGATCGCCTGAAAGGGCTGCACATGTCTGTGTTTGTCTATGACCCATTTATCTCGGATGAGCGTGCCTCGGCGATGGGTGTTACCAAAGTTGAGAGTGTTGCCGAACTTGCAGAGGTTGCAGATGTCCTGACGATCCATGTGCCCCTGCTTCCTGCTACGAAGAATTTGATCAATGCCGATATTATTAGCCGCATGAAAAAGGGCTCGATTCTCGTCAACTGTGCCCGTGGAGGCATTGTAGATGAAGGTGCGCTCTATGAGGCGTGCGAGTCGGGCCATCTGCGTGCTGCGGCACTTGATGTGTATGCTGCTGAACCGGCGCGTGAGAATTTGCTGTTTGAACTTGAAAATATAAGTTGCACACCACATATCGGTGCCTCTACAGATGAGGCACAGGAAAATGTTGCGGTACAGGTGGCTGAGCAGATGGCCGATTACCTGCTATCTGGCATTGTCTCCAATGCGGTGAATGTACCCTCACTAACTGAAGATGAGCAGCGCCTGCTTGCGCCTTACCTGCTGCTTGCTGAGCGTATGGGAAGCTTTATTGGCCAGACCATGAAGCCGGGGTATTGTCGTGTGAATGTCTGTTTCGAGGGCAGGGCATCGTCCATTAATCGCAAACCGCTGATTAATGTCATGCTTCAAGGGTTGCTGTCGCAGAGTATGGAAGAGGTGAATGCAGTGAATGCTGGCATGTTGGCCAAGGATCGCGGCATTGAGGTCTCGGAAATGGCGTGTGATACCTCGGATCATTTTGCAACGCTGATTAAGCTGGAAGTAGAGGGCGACGAAGGTATGCGCAGCGTTTCCGGTACACTGTTTGATGAGCAGCGTCCGCGTTTGGTGAATATCGATACCTGTGAAGTTGAAATTGAGCCGGCGGGTAATGTTATCTTTCTCCAGAATGAGGATAGGCCTGGTGTGGTCGCATCAATTGGTGCGGTGTTGGCATCTGCTGGCATCAATATCGGAGACTTCAGGCTTGGTCGCCGTGAAGATACGGAGAGCGCTGTCGCCCTGGTTCAGGTGGATACACCACCCTCGCAAGATGTGCTTGAAGAGATGTCAAAAATCGACCATGTGCTGGAAATTCGCTACGCTGAACTGGGGGAGATGTGAGGCACAAGCCAATTATTGGGCTGGATGATGCATTTGGTAGCCGTGCCAAGGCGCTGCGTAGCATGCAAGGCAAGCTCCTTTCGCTCTTTGAAGAGGCTGACTATGAAGAGGTAATTCCACCCATTGTTGAACGCCCGGATACACTTAAGTTAGGTGCTGGCCGTTTTCTCGCTGACCAGACCGTTGTTTTTTCTGATCCTGCCGGTGCTGGTACACTTGCTATTCGCTCTGATCTGACACCACAGATTGCACGCATTGCGGCGACACGCTTGCAGTCCGAATCTGTTTTGAAGCTCTGCTACTCTGGTACTGTGATGTTGGCGCGCCCGGACGTACGCGGCGGTTCACGGCAGCAGTGGCAGACAGGTGTGGAGTGCCTGGGTGTGGCGGGCGCAACTGGCGATATTGAGGTATTGCACCTGGCAGCACGTTCAATGCTGGCTGCCGGACTCAGCAGTCCGGTGCTACAGGTGGGGCATATCGGCCTTCTCAAAGCAATTATATCTGGATGCAGCACTCCGCTGGAGAAGTGGACAGCGCTGTTGGCACGCCGCTCTCCTGATGATCTGCTGGAGTTAATTCAGAGCGAGTCACTCTCTCAGGAGCGTGCAGATGCGCTCTTGGCCCTGGCAACAGGAAAGGGGGACCAGCAGTGGATTGCCGGCTCTATTGGTAAATTTGGGGCCGACTTTGATAGCGCAGCCAATGAGTTGCTGGATCTTGTGCAGCAGGTGGGCGAGAAGGTGGAAGGCGATGTTGGCCTCTATGCTGATGCCGCTGTCATGCCGCGTTTCCTCTATCACAGTGGTATCCTTTTTGCCGGTTACGCTGCCGGCGTTTCACAGGCACTGCTTTTTGGCGGCCGTTATGATGCGATGATGAAGGCGCACGGGCGTGATATGCCAGCAACTGGATTTTCGTGTGATCTGTGGGCACTTCTGGATGCGGCCTGATAGCACTTTCGCAGTATAGATAGAGTTGGAGTAATTATGACAAACACAGTTGCAATCGGCATCCAGTGGGGTGATGAAGGCAAAGGCAAAATCGTCGATCTGATGGCACCGGATATGGATGTGGTAGCCCGCTTCCAGGGTGGCCCCAATGCGGGCCACACACTGGTTATCGGGAATCAGAAAACTGTATTGAACCACATTCCCTCCGGTATTCTGCATGATGATACTCTCTGCCTAATCGGAAATGGTACTGTGGTTGATCCATTTCGCCTTGTGGAGGAGATGGATATGTTGCTAGCTGCCGGTATTCCGGTTGCTGATCGGTTGAAAATATCTGAGCGCTGCCAGCTGATCCTGCCCTATCATCGCAGACTTGATGCGGCGCGTGAGGCAGCTAAGGGCAAGGATAAGATTGGCACCACAGGTAAGGGTATTGGCCCATGCTATGAAGATAAAACAGCACGCCGTGGTATCCGCCTTGTTGATCTTACTTCTGATGAGTTGGATGCGCGTATTGATGCGAATCTCGAATATGTGAATTTTATGCTGACGCAGTACCTGAAGGCTGAGCCGGTGGACCGTGCCGATGTGGATGAAGCGCTGGATCTTGCCAGAGAACGCCTGCTTCCACTTGCTGCTGATGTTCCGTTGATTTTGCAGTGTGAGATTAGAGATGGGAAGTCGGTGCTCTACGAGGGTGCACAGGGCTCGATGCTCGATGTTGATCACGGTACATATCCGTTTGTGACCTCATCCAACACGGTTGCGGGCGCTGCACTTGCTGGTCTTGGTGTTGGCCCCGGTCAGGTTGATGCGGTGCTGGGTATCTGCAAGGCATATACTACACGTGTTGGCTCAGGACCTTTCCCAACTGAGCTTTACAATGCTGAAGGGATGAACTGCCCGTCCGGTCGCCATATGGCAGAGAAGGGTAATGAGTTTGGAGCCACAACAGGGCGCCCACGTCGCACAGGCTGGTTTGATGCTGTAGTTGTCAAACATGCGGTGCGTATCAATGGTGTAACTGGCCTCGCCATTACCAAACTGGATGTGCTAGATGGTCTTGCAGAGGTGAAGCTATGTACCGGTTATGAGCTAAATGGAGAGGTGCTCGAATCCGTGCCGGCTTGCTGCAATCTGCTGGAGCAGGCAACACCCATTTACGAGACACTGCCGGGCTGGAGTGACAATACATTTGGCGCCACTTCGCTGGAGCAGCTTCCTGCCAATGCAATTTCTCTGTTGAAAAAAATTGAAGAGGTGTGTGAGTGCCCGGTATCGATGCTTTCAACGGGCCCCGACCGTAACCATATTATCCACCTTTGATTGGTATTATTTTAATTGAGTTAACGAAAAAGGGCGCTTTAAGCGCCCTTTTTATTGGTTGTAGTAATGCTGCCTGTTAGCGAGGCAGGGTGGTTGACCCTGTCAGATACGCATCTACAGCGTGAGCGCACTGACGCCCTTCACGAATCGCCCATACCACCAGCGATTGGCCACGGCGCATATCACCTGCAGTAAAGACTTTGTCGACACTGGTGGCATAGCCAAGATCATCGGCCTGAACATTGCCGCGCGTATCTTTAGCAACCTCTAACTCTTCGAGCATGCCTTCATGGATGGGGTGAACAAAGCCCATGGCCAGAGTGACCAACTGGGCAGGCAACTCAAACTCTGATCCTGCAACCTCTTCCATTTTCCACTGGCCATTTTCACTGCTCCATTTTACTCGTACGCACTCAACTGCTTGAACATTGCCATTTTCATCACCAATAAATCGTTTGGTAGAAACCTCCCAATCACGATCGCACCCTTCCTCTTGTGAGGTGGATGTGCGCATCTTCATGGGGTAATTCGGCCATGTGGTCAACTTGTTCGGAGTCTCTTCGGGGCGCGGAAGAATCTCTAGCTGTGTAACGGACTCTGCGCCATGGCGGTTAGATGTTCCGATGCAGTCGGAGCCGGTATCACCACCACCGATCACCACCACATGTTTACCAGCTGCTGATACAAATTCCTCCTCTGGAATATCGTCGCCCAGCACGCGCTTGGTATTCTTGGTGAGGAACTCCATGGCAAAGTGGACACCATTCAGTTCACGGCCTGGAATTGGCAGGTCGCGTGGTTTCTCAGCACCGCCAGCTAACACAACGGCATCAAAATCGTTCATCAGGTCACTCACCGCAACATTATCCCCTACGGTTGAGTTGACGCGGAACTCCACACCTTCGGCACGCATCTGTGCCATGCGGCGGTCAATGACAGATTTATCAAACTTAAAATTCGGAATACCGTAGCGCATCAAACCACCGATTCGATCACTCTTCTCAAATACCACTACATTGTGGCCAACGCGTGCCAACTGTTGCGCACAGGCCAGCCCCGCAGGCCCTGAGCCGACAATCGCAACACGCTTTCCTGTTTTTTCTGCAACGATTTGAGGTGTAATCCACCCCTCTTTCCAACCTTTTTCAACAATAGAGAGTTCGATGTTTTTAATTGAGATCGCATCATCAATCAGGTTAACTGTGCATGCTTCTTCACATGGAGAAGGGCAGATACGGCCAGTAAACTCAGGGAAGTTGTTGGTGGAGTGCAGGATATCCAGCGCTTCACGCCAGCGGCCACGGTATACCGCATCATTCCAGTCTGGAATGATATTGTTGATCGGACATCCGTTGTGGCAGAAAGGGACACCGCAATCCATGCAGCGCGCACCCTGCGTGGCCATATCCTCAGGTAGCTTAAAGAACTCATCATAATGTGTAATACGGTCGGCGACTGGCGCATAGCTCAGGTTTTCACGAGTATACTCTTTGAATCCGGTTGGCTTACCCATTGGCATGCTCCTTTTCAGCGGCTTTCTCAGCCTCCATTTCAGTCAGAGCGCGGCGATATTCGACAGGCATGACCTTGACGAATTGGCCAATATAGTCGCTCCAGTTTTCCAGGATCTGTTTGCCGACTGCTGAGTCAGTATAGTGGGTATGGCGCTGAATCAGTGTGCGCAGAATCTTCTGGTCATCCTGAGAGAGCCCATGTTTGATATCAACACGGCCATGTGTTTCGAGGTCTGCCCCCTGATGATCCAGCTCTTCCAGTACATCAGCTTCAGAGGCAACTGGCTCCAGTGCGACCTGCGCCATGTTGCAGCGACTTTCAAACGTGCCATCACGATCAAGTACATAGGCGATACCACCAGACATGCCTGCTGCAAAGTTACGCCCAGTATCACCGAGCACGACGACTGTACCGCCGGTCATGTATTCGCAACCGTGGTCACCAACACCTTCAACAACAGTAGCAGCTCCTGAGTTTCGTACAGCAAATCGCTCACCGGCAACGCCACGGAAGTAACATTCACCAGCGATGGCGCCAAAGAGCACAGTATTGCCAACGATAATATTTTCCTCTGCTACGATCTTCGATTCGGCAGGTGGGTAGATAGCAATGCGCCCACCAGATAGCCCTTTGCCGACATAGTCATTGCCTTCGCCAGCAAGGTCGATAGAGACGCCGTGTGTTAACCATGCGCCAAGTGACTGGCCGGCAATGCCCTTCGCTTTGATAGCGATGCTGTCTTCGGGCAGACCTGCATGGCCGTAGCGTTTGGCTACTTCACCCGAGAGCATGGTTCCGAAGCTTCGGTCAACATTGCAGATCGGTGTTTCGATCACGACAGGGTCACCGCCCTCTAGTGTTGATCGTGCTTGCTCAATTAACTTGTTATCGATCAGTTTCTCAAGACCATGGTCTTGAGATTCGGTGTGATAGACGGGGGTGCCATTTGGATCGATGCGTTGGAATAGGGGAGAGAGATCCAGCCCTTGTGATTTCCAGTGTTTGATCGCCACATTGGTATCGAGCATATCAGAGCGCCCAATCATCTCATCGAAGGTTCGGAAGCCCATCTCTGCCATGATTTCACGCGCCTCTTCAGCAACATACATGAAGAAATTGACTACATCTTCAGGTTTGCCGACAAACTTTTTGCGCAGCTCCGGATCCTGTGTGGCAACGCCAACGGGGCATGTGTTGAGGTGGCACTTACGCATCATAATGCACCCCTCTGCGATCAGTGCGATGGTGCCGAATGCGACTTCATCTGCACCAAGAAGGGCAGCAATGACAACATCACGGCCAGTACGCATCTGACCATCAGCCTGCAGTCTGGTGCGACCACGCAAACGATTAAGTACCAGTGTCTGCTGTGTTTCAGCAAGGCCAAGCTCCCAAGGTGTGCCAGCATGCTTGATGGAGGTCAGCGGGCTTGCACCGGTGCCGCCATCATGCCCTGCGATCACCACATGATCGGCATGTGCTTTGACTACGCCGGTGGCGACTGTACCAACTCCAATTTCAGCCACCAGTTTCACTGAGATATCCGCCGCAGGATTGGTGTTTTTCAGGTCGAAGATCAACTGTGCCAGATCCTCAATTGAGTAGATATCGTGATGTGGAGGCGGGGAGATCAACCCCACTCCAGGCGTGGAGTGACGCACACGGCCAATACGCTTGTCCACCTTATGGCCTGGTAGCTGGCCGCCTTCACCTGGCTTTGCGCCCTGAGCCATCTTGATCTGAATCTGATCGGAATTGGCCAGATACTCGGCTGTCACGCCAAAGCGGCCTGATGCAACCTGCTTGATTGCAGAGCGCATGGAGTCGCCATTTTCCAGCGGTTTGAAGCGGCCTGGTTCCTCGCCGCCTTCACCTGTATTGGATTTCCCACCCATTCGGTTCATGGCGATAGCAAGCGTGCTATGTGCTTCGTGTGAGATTGAGCCAAATGACATGGCGCCAGTTACGAAGCGTTTCACAATTTCAGCAGCAGGCTCTACTTCACTCAGCGAGATTGATTTTCCTGCCTTAAAGTCAAACAGACCTCGCAATGTTTTCAGCTTACCTGCCTGGTTGTTGATAGAGTCTGCATACTCTTTATATAAAGGGTAGTTAGATGTTCTTACAGCATGTTGCACTTTAGCAATATTATCCGGTGTGAGCACATGTTCATCACCACGGGCACGCCATGCATACTCGCCACCGACATCTAGTGCATTCTTGTAGATCATCATATCTCTAAAGGCATCGAGATGACGTTCGGTTGCTTCACGCGCAACCTCAGCCAGCCCTGCACCTTCGATCTGTGTGGTTGTGCCAGTAAAGTATTTTTCAACGAAGTCACTGGCTAAACCCACAGCCTCGAAAATCTGCGCACCACAGTAGGACTGGTAGGTGGAAATCCCCATTTTGGACATGACTTTGAAGAGCCCTTTACCAACTGCCTTGATATAGCGTGCCTCGGCCTCTTCTGCAGAGATTTCTTCAGGTAGCAACCCCTGTCGTTTCATGTCAACCAGGGTCTCAAAGGCAAGATATGGGTTGATTGCTTCGGCACCGTAGCCAGCCAGACAGGCAAAGTGGTGTACTTCGCGTGCGGAGCCTGTTTCTACAACGAGTCCAGTCTCTGTTCTCAGGCCGGCACGAATCAGGTGATGGTGTACAGATGACGTGGCAATCAGTGCTGGAATAGCGACATGGTTCGCATCAACACTTCTATCGGATAGAATGATGATGTTATAGTGATCTTGCACAGCCTTTTCGGCCTGCTTGCAGAGATTCTCAATGGCCACAGCCATACCTGCCGCACCCTGATCGATCGTGTAGCACGAGCTGAGCGTGATGGTGCGAAAGCGGTTATTGGTGTACTGATCAATGTGGCGGATCTTCTCTATATCCACATTGGTGAGGATAGGCTGATGCACTTCCAGACGCAGTTGTGGCTCACTCTCCTCCAACCCCAGAAGGTTGGGGCGTGGGCCGATAATAGAGGTCAGGCTCATTACCATCTCTTCACGGATTGGGTCAATCGGTGGGTTGGTGACCTGTGCAAAAAGTTGGCGGAAGTAGTTATAGAAAGGCTTGGCACGGTTGGAAAGTACAGCCAGAGGGCTGTCATTGCCCATGGAGCCAGTACCTTCCTGACCAGAAGTGGCCATAGGCGGAATCAGGAATTTAACATCTTCCTGCGTGTAACCAAAGGAGAGCTGCCTATGCAGAATTGTATCGTGATCGGGAGCTTGCGGTGCAACCTCCTTGGGTAGGTCTTCCAGCTGAATCTGAGTCTTTGCCAGCCACTCCTGATATGGCTTGGCTGTGGAGAGCTGCTGCTTAATTTCGGCATCATCAATAATACGACCCTCTTCCAGATCAATGAGTAACATCTTACCTGGCTGTAGTCGCCATTTTTTGATGATCCGCTCTTCTGGAATATCCAGAACACCCATCTCTGATGCGCCGAGAACCAGATCATCATCAGTTACCAGATAACGGGCAGGGCGCAGGCCATTGCGATCCAGTGTTGCACCGATTTGCCGGCCATCGGTAAAGGCTACAGCAGCAGGCCCATCCCACGGCTCCATGAGTGCGGCATGATGCTCATAAAAGGCACGCCGTTCTTTGTCCATTAACTTGTTGCCAGCCCACGCTTCAGGAATCATCAGCATCGCTGCATGTGCCAGCGAGTAGCCACCGGAGACCAGTAGTTCAAGCGCATTATCGAAGCATGCAGTATCGGATTGCCCCTCTTGGCTGATCGGCCAGAGCTTGTCGAGGTCATTACCTAGAAGTTCAGACTTCATGGAATGGCGACGGGCATTCATCCAGTTGATATTGCCGCGTACTGTGTTGATTTCGCCATTGTGTGCCATCATGCGGAATGGATGCGCTAGCTCCCACGAAGGGAAGGTATTGGTAGAGAAACGCTGGTGTACCAGTGCTAGTGCAGAAGTCATACGAGCATCACGAAGATCTTCATAGTAAGCCGCTACTTGGTGGGAAAGAAACATGCCCTTATAGACGATGGTACGGCTGGAGAGTGATGCAATATAGAAGTTGGCGCCATCGGTTTTTCCAAGTGCATCAACAGCATTGCTGACAGACTTGCGGATGACAAACAGCTTGCGCTCGAAGCTATCCTGGTCAGTGCAACTCTTACCTCTGACGACAAACAGCTGACGAATAACAGGTTCGCAGGAGGTTACGCTTTCAGGAAGGTCGGCGCGGACAGTATCAACCGGCACATCACGCCAGCCCAACACATGTTGCCCTTCATCTACCACAGTTTTTTCAATAATCTCCTGACAGGAGTTGCGATACGCCTCATCTTGCGGAAGAAATAGCATGGCAATGCCATACTCACCTTCGGCGGGTAGCTCGAAGTCAAGTTCAGCGGTTACAGTTTCAAAGAATTTGTGAGGTATCTGCAACAGAATACCTGCGCCATCACCCTCGCGCGGATCAGCTCCGGCCGCTCCGCGGTGGGTCAAGCGTTCAAGAATCTCAAGGCCCTTCTCGACAATATCATGGCTTTTTCTGTTTTTTATGTGAGCGACAAATCCGACACCGCAGGCATCATGCTCATTGCGGGGATCGTACAACCCCTGCTTGCCTGGCTTCCCATTCATATTCGGATGTGAATGATTACTCATACATTTAACCTCACAGATTTCACCCATCACCCACCTATAGTAGCTAGTTACGCAATCCTTTGGGTGCATGGTTCAAACTCTACCCACTCCTTACCGGAGCGAAAAAAGGGGACGCAATCTAGCGAAAGTGGAGAGAATTCTCCAGCCTCGAAAATGGTGAAAGTTGTGGTAAAAACTGCCGCTGATTAAGGGCGAAGGTGTCTTGCCATAATTTTTAATGCGATTGCGCGCGGCACAGCTCTCTGTATGAGAAATAGCAGCTTGTGGCGCCAGCCAGGAACACAGAATCCGCCCCCGTTGGCAAGCATATTCAATGATGCCTTTACGATAATCGGAATCGTAGTTCGGAAAAAACTGCCGGGACCATCTGGCATGCCGGAAACTTCGCGAAATCTGGTGGGTGAAGGGCCGGGGGCCAGTGTGACTATGCGAAGTTTTCCAGCCAGTTCAGTGCGCAGTGACTCACTCCAGTAGGTTAAGCCAGTCTTGGCTGCGGCATAGGTGCTCATATAGGGGAGTGGCGCTTCACCAGCCAGTGAGGATACGTTGATAATAAAGCCGTTGTTTCTGAGCAGGCCGGGGAGCAGGGCATGTGTGATGGCAATGGGTGCTTTCAGATCAGTTTTGATCACATCAACTTGTGGTACAATACCTGTTCTCTCAAAGCTGCCCCAGATGCCAAAGCCGGCATTGTTGACCAGGCCAGCCATCTGTTCGCCGGCAACAGCTTCAAGCAGGGTGGACATGCCATTCTTGGCATTCAAATCTGCCTGTACAATGAGGTGCTGTTCCGGATCTTTTAGGCTTGCCTGTACCATCTTCAGGCGTGGCAGATCGCGCCCATGCAGAATCAGGCGAAATCCCATCGGTTCGATCTGCTTTGCAAACTCAATGCCAAAGCCGCCGGATGCACCAGTGATTAGTACGGCGGGTTTCCTTTTCATCTGATTTGGAGGGGAACCATTGTGCGTTGCCTCCTCTCAAAGGTTGCAATCTCCGTGACACCAAGTGATATAAGAAGATCAAGGCACTCATCCATGGCGTGGCCAACTTCTGTTGGTGCATGGGCATCCGAACCAAAGGAGAAGGGGATATCAAGCTCGGTGGCGCGCTCAATGATAGCTGCTTGCGGATAGACTTCACCGACAGGTTTACGCAGGCCAGCAGAGCTGACTTCAAGCGCCACATCTGCTGTTTTCACAGCTTGTAGCATGGACTCCATGGCATCATTTACTGGCTTTGAGTCAGCTGGTGGCCGGTGCCCAAACTTTTTGATCAGGTCGGGGTGGCCGATGATGTTAAAAAGACCAGATCTGGCTGATTCTGCAACCAGATCGAAGTAGGCGCAGTATGCATCCTCAATTTTCCAGCTGTCCCATATCTGAATGGTATCTGGATTATCAAAGCCCCAGTCATCAATGAAGTGTACCGATCCGATTACATAGTCCCACGGGTGGGTTTCGATCATCTCCATCACATATGATTCGGTGCCGGGATGGAAGTCAGCTTCAATGCCAAGACGAATAGTCAGTTGGCCGCTGTACTTCTTCTGCGCATGCTCAATCTCTTTGATGTAACCCTTAAGCTCAAAATGATCCATGCGCCATGCAGCATCAAAGCCGTTCGGCATGGGGCTATGGTCGGACATGCCGATCTCTTTTAGTCCCGCAGCAAGTGCCGCATCGGCATAATCAGCCACGATGCCGGTAGCATGGTTGCAGCGCGGTGTGTGCATATGATAGTCGGGAACCGGTTGATAGCGCATGGGGCTACCCTAAAGCAGTGAAGTCGACTGGCAACTAGGTAGGAGCATAAAAAAACGGGCATCTGCTTATGCAGATGCCCGTTTATATGTAGTGGTGCGCCCACTAGGACTCGAACCTAGGACCCACGG
>CAZFCL010000022.1:0-13408 GCA_964517705.1 uncultured Zetaproteobacteria bacterium
GCGGGGGCCGGATTTGAACCGACGACCTTCGGGTTATGAGCCCGACGAGCTACCACTGCTCCACCCCGCGTCAGGGATGGCGAACTATAGGGTGGAGGCTTACACTGTCAACCGCTCTATCCTTGACCAATAGGGCAACAGTTTTAAGATCTACCCGCATCTAAATTTAACTCAGATTCAAGGATATTACGTTATTACCTCTCAACATTCACTGATACTTTTTGACTGCGATGGAACACTTACCGATTCGCACGGAGCCATTGTTGTGGCGATGCAGCAGGCGTTCCAGCGCAACGGTTTACCAGCACCTGAGGCGGGAGTGGTAAATGGCATCATCGGCTTGTCGCTCAGTGAGGCTGTGCAGAGGCTCCTGCCGAATTCAAAAGATGGTGAGCTGCATGAGAATATCATGGGGGAGTATCGCGACTGCTACCGTGTTGCTGAGAAGCAGATCATGCTCTACCCCGATGTGCACGACGTGTTAGGCGAGCTGAAAAAGCGCGGCTACTGGCTTGGTGTGGTTACCGGTAAATCTTATTCTGGGCTGATGCGAGTGCTCGATATGTTCTCACTGCGTGACATGTTCTATGTGATTCGCACTGCCGATTGCACGCACTCTAAGCCACATCCGGCGATGGTGACCGAGTCGATGCAAGAGCTGGGCGTAGCGGCCAACAGAACATGGGTGGTTGGCGATGCACTGTTTGATGTGCAGATGGCGAAGGGTGCAGATGTCCCATGTATTGGGGTCTCTTTTGGCGTAGGTGAGAGTGAATTGCTGCTTGAGGCCGGAGCCTCTTCCGTGGTGGATGATTTCCGGGCACTGCTGGAGCAGTTTCCACCGCTGAAGTGAACCTGTCCGCTGGAGCAGCGGTGTGATTCATGGATACTTTCTCGGAGCAGCCCTAGAGTGCGGTTGTTCGATTGATAAAAGCATATAAGGAGTTCTTCATGCCATCAGCTATATCCAGAAAGTTCCGCCGCTTCTTTGTGGTTGCTGGGCTGCTGATTGTTGCGCTGTTGATCGCCCCCTTTTTTGTAGATATCAGCATTTATAAAACACAAATCGAACAGCATGTTGAAGATGCAACCGGGCGCAAACTCACCATTGGAAGTATTAGCGCTTCATTCTTCCCATGGGTTGGTGTTGAACTGGAAAATGTACACCTGGCAAACCGTGAAGGCTTTGCTGTGCGTGACTTTGCCAGTGTGGAAAGTCTGGAGGTGAAGCTGGCACTGCTACCTCTGCTGAGCAAAAGTATTGAGGTTGAAGATTTTGAGGTGACAGCGCCCACCGTCTACCTTGAACGGCGCAGAGATGGGCAGACCAACTGGGATGACTTGGTTAGTTCCGATCACTATCGGGCTGACCACCTTGAAGAGGCAGAGGAAGCCGTACCGGACTCTGAGATTGCTGATGCCACCACCGAGGGTGATACACCACCTGCTCCTCCCCCAGCTGTTCAGATATTGGCTGCTTTGCAGGCGGAGTCACTCTCACTCAGTGAGGGCCATGTGACATGGGCGGATGGAGATGCTGAACCACTGGTCTTCTCTGAGTTAGATTTGGAGCTCAATGATGTACAGCTTGAGCGCCCGGTGTCAGTCAAGCTTGATGGTAAACTCTCCGGAAATCACTTTACGGTTGATGTCATGGTAGGCCCGCTTGGTGATCTTTCCAAAATCAACCTTGCTGAGCTGTCACTGCAAGGGAGTGTCAAGGCGAAAAAGGTCAAACTTAAATCATTTAGATCAATGCTGCCCGACTGGCCTGAACTGCTCGGTGATATTGAACACGCACACCTCGGCCTGAGCGCCAGTATCGAACAGCGGCCGGATGGACTTCGCCTGGGCGAAGGCGAAGTGGTGCTGAATTCACTGATCAATATGAAATCTACCTGGCAAGTTGATATGGCGAAGAGTGATACACTCAAAGTTCATCGTGCTAATCTAATGGTGAATGGCAGAGAGGTGCTTGTAGCACGCGGCAGTGTGAAGAAGGTGACTACCCGGCCATTTTTCCAGCTGCATGTGGATAGTGAGCCGCTTGAGCACGATTGGTTGAGCGGGTTCATCCCCGGCCTCAACAAACTCTATGCAGAGCACCCATTACCATGGCAGCAGGTGAAGTTCAGTTCGCTTCTGGCGGGCAATAGCAAGCAGCTTGAGATACGTGATATGCAGTTGTTATTGGACCAGGAGCTGTTACAGGTATCCGGCGCTGTGGTGTATGGCACCCCTGATATTCGCCTGCGTATTGCTGCCAATGAGTTGCACCTGGATCCATGGTTGCCGAAGATAGTGGAAGAGAAGGAAGTGTCTTTCTCTGATGCTGTGTCGTTGAATATTGTTTCAGATGCCTGGGCCAGTGTGGAAGGCGGTAAGGCTGTTGATAAAGAGATTTTGGAGCCTGATCTCCGCTTTCTCAAGCCGTGGCGGGTCACTGCCAAGGTGCAGATGGATAGACTTTATCTGCGAGGGTTGGAGCTGGGCAACTTTACAGCCAATATTAACGGGTCCCGAGGCCGTTTTGATCTGAATCCACTCAGATTCAACCTTGCGGGTGGCAGTGTGATCGAAAAAGCACGGCTGAATGTGGCTGCCTATCCGGCCCGCTGGAAAGAGTCGGCACATATTACCAATGTAAAAATTGGACCGCTGCTTAAGGCGTTTGCGGGGATGGATATGTTTGAGGGTGAGCTATCGATGGATACAAATCTCAGGGCAAGAGGTTTGACCGGTGCAGCGATGAAGAGCCTTAGTGGTGGTGGCAATGTGATGGTGCGCAACGGAAAAATCAGAGGTTTTGATCTTGCCGGTGTGATTCGAAAGTTTACTAACCCGGCTGCTGCAACAGGCCCTGAAGAGACCGACTTTTCACAGCTATCGGGAAGCTTCAGTGTCAAAAAGGGTGTGGCCAAAAATCAGGATCTCTTCATGGCATCCCCTCTGCTTCGTGTGACTGGCGGCGGTACGGTTAATCTGGTGAATAAGACATTGGACTATCATGTGAAGCCACGTGTGGTCGGAACACTGATGGGGCAGGGAGACAGTGCGCCTGTACGCCGCGGATTGATTGTTCCACTGCATATTTCGGGGCCATTTGAATCTCTCCGCGTGAAGCCGGAGATCACTGCTTCGGCTATTATCGAGAATGCACCTCTGCTTTTGGAGAAAGGTGGCGTGGGCAAAGTGCTTGGCAGTATTTTGGGCGGTAACACGCCAGCGAACCAAGATGCCCCGGCCGATCAGGCGGGTGAGGCGCCTGTGGTAGAGGAGTCAGCTGAGAGGAAGTTACTCAGAGGGCTTGGTGCTATTTTGGGAGGCAGTGTACCAGAGAGGCAGAATGCTCCAGTGGACTCTCCAGTTGATCCTCCGGCAGATCAGGTCAATGAGCAGCCAGTAGCGGAAGAGTCGCCCGAGAAGCAATTTCTTAAAGGGATTGGTGGCATACTGGGCTTCTAGTCCAGTATGTGGAGACCAGAGGTAGGACAAGTGCACCTGTTTGAACATTTGCGTTTGCATCCGGAACGCCCACAGGTACGCCAGGTCAGGCGTGCCGCAGAGCTACTGAAGCAGGGGCTGTTTGTAGCTGTACCGACTGATACGACTTATGTGCTTCTCTGTCTGCCCGGATCGACCAAGGCAATTGCCGATATTGCCAAGCTCCGGCAACTGGATGGTTCACATATGTGGTCTCTGGTATGCAATGACTTGCCTCAGGCTGCTAACTATGTGCGTATGGATAATTTGGGTCACCGTATTCTGAAGCGCTGCCTGCCTGGCCCCTATACATTTATTTTGCCTGCAAGCTCTTCCCTGCCGCGACGTATTTTTGGAAAACGGCGAGATGTTGGTGTTCGAATTCCAGCGCACCCGGTATGCCAGATGCTGCTTGATGAGGTGGGAGAGGTACTGTTGGCAACCACGCTACATCTGCCGAATCAGCCAGGTCCTGAATATGACCCAGATGAGTTTGTGCCACGCCTGAAACACCTCTCCTGCGCTGTGATGGATGCGGGGTGGGGCGGTATGGTGCCAACGACAGTGGTGGACCTTTGTGATGGAGGGCCGGAGCTACTCAGGCAGGGGTCAGGTGAGTGGCCTGCTTGAGAGAGCTGACGGCTCGGTAAAAAAGCTCTAATATCGCCCAAATTTTTCCGCAGGGAGTATGGGATGAAAATATTTTTTGAGAAACTTCTCTGGAGTTCGCGTTATTTGACACTACTGGCTGTCTGGTCCTGCATTATTGGCATGGCGTTGCTATTTATGCTTGCCGCCATAGATATGGGTAGTTTGTTTGTCGAATTTATTAATGTCTACCTGCTTGGCCATGATGTCCCCGATTTTCACAACGTAGTGGTGAGTCACGTGATTACGGCTGTTGATGATTTTCTGCTTGCCATGGTGTTGCTGATTTTCGCACTTGGCGTTTATGAACTGCACATCGGTAAACTTGAATTTCTACGTACCAATGAGGCCGCCGGCAAGTTGCTGAAGATTGAAAGTCTGGATGATTTGAAAGATCGCCTTGGCAAGGTGATCTTGATGATTCTGATCGTCTCATTTTTCAAGAATGTGCTAAGTGTGAAATTCGATGATCCGCTCAATATTCTCTATATGGGCGGCGGAATTTTTCTGGTGGCACTGGCCAGTTATTTCGGCCATAAATCCGGTAGTGATCACTAATCACCTCGGTTGATTCTGATATGACCAGTAGCCCCATTTTGCGCCGTTTTCTCGATGTTGGTCTGTTTACAGCAACGATTGCCGCTGTTGCGCTCTCCTTTGTTGAAGGGTTGCCTGAATGGGGGTTGATGGCTGTTCTGATTCTCTTTGTGGTGATGTTTTTCGCCCGCTGGCGGATAGCGGAAGATCGCCGTGGGTGGATGAAATCAAACTGGTTTGACCTGCTGCTGGTTGTCATCCTCTCATCCCCATTTTTAAGGATGCTGATGGCACTTCGCCTTGCGCACCTTCTGCCTGCATTAAGGTTGGGCATGCTGATTCGTGCCAATAAAGAGCGTATGTTGCGGTTGCTGGTGCTGTCTGGAGAGAGTCTGCCTGCTGCGATGGCGACACTGTTTGGTATGGTGTTTATTTTTGGTGCAGTCACCTTCACGCTCGAACATGGCCACAATCCGCAATTCAGTGAACTTTCTGATGCGCTCTGGTGGGCCTTTGTGACGATTACGACAGTCGGCTACGGTGATATTGTGCCGATCACCGCTGGCGGCCGTGTTGTTGCTGCTATGACGATGGTGCTTGGTATTGTCATTTACTCACTATTGGTGGCAAATCTGACACTGTTCCTGAACGAGTATAGCCGCAGTCATCCAAAGCCGGCCAAGGCCCCTAGGGCGAGCGACTCCGACCAGACTGAAGATTAACTCAGGGTCGTTACCGCCTTTGCGATGCGGTCTACTGCATCCTCAAGTACACTTTGGCTTACAGCATATGAGAAGCGGATATGATCGGGCGAGCCGAACGCGGTACCTGGCACCAGAGCAACACCAGTCTCCTCCAGTAGCCACTCACATATTTTGACATCATCACTTAGCAGGGAGCCGCTTGCGGTACGCTTTCCGATCCATGCTGACACGGAGGGAAACAGATAAAATGCACCATCCGGCATCATGGTCTGCATGCCGGGGATGGCATTAAGTGCATTCACCAGCCATGTGCGGCGTGTTTCATATGTTTGAACCATCTCTTCCAGCTCATCGGAGGGGCCTGTTAGCGCTGCAAGTGCTGCCTTTTGTGCAACCGAGTTGGGGTTGGAGGTGCTCTGCCCCTGAATTTTGCTCATTGCCTTGATGATATCAGAAGGACCGCCACAGAATCCGATACGCCAGCCAGTCATGCAGAACGCTTTGGAGACACCATTCAATGTCACAGTACGGTCTTTCAGATCAGGGTTTGCCTGTGCGAAGGTGGAAAACTTTTTGCCGTCAAAGAGAATTTTTTCGTACATGTCATCGGTGGCAACAATAAGATCGGGATAACGGCGTACCACCTCACCGATAGCTGCCAGCTCCTCTGTCGAATAGGCCATGCCGGTCGGATTGGAAGGGGAGTTTATAAACAACACCTTACAGCGCGGGCATAGCACCTCCTCAAGCTGGTCTGCAGTGATTTTGAAGCCATGCTCGGAGGTGGTGTTGACGATGATCGGCTCACCTTCAGCCAGCTTGACCATATCGGGGTAGGAGACCCAGTAGGGAGCAGGAATAATGGCGCGCTCCCCCGGATTCATCACGGCCATAAGCAGGTTAAAGATGCACTGCTTTCCGCCTGTAGAGACAAGGATATCATCCGCTGAATAGTCGAGGTTATTATCTCGTTTAAACTTCTCTGAAATCGCTTGGCGCAGCTCTGGAATGCCTGTCACGGCAGTATAGCGGGTGAAGCCTGTGTTGATTGCCGCAATGCCTGCTTCGCGGGCAGCTTTTGGTGTTTCGAAATCAGGTTCACCTACGGAGAGTGAGATGATGCTCTTTCCAGCAGCACGCATTTCAGCGGCTTTGGCGGTGATGGCAAGTGTAGCGGATGGTTTAACCTGTTGAACACGATCTGAGAGTCTCTTCATCATATCCTTAATAGTGCCATAGGGGTGGAAATGCTCAAGTACCGGCGGTTTATTGAAGCTCCCATGATGGCACAGGCCAGGCTCCACTGATGTCATAGGTTACCTTTTTATCACTGCTTTCTACCTTACCTTGGATGGTACCACTATGTGCAATTTTAGCTTTGCCCTGAAGCTGGATATTGTCGTGATCAAGGGTGATATGTTTGATGTCAGTCTGCCCCTCCCTGATTCGGAAACGAAAACTGAGGGCATTAAATATGTGTGAGCCATCTCCAATGCCGAGGTGGCCAGCCAGCTTTCTGGCGATGCTTTTTTTACGCCATGTACCGTTGTAGATGGCGATGTCACCATTGCTGTGTCGCCAGCTTGCCACGTTCATTTCCGGAAGTTTTCCATGTAGTTCGATATTGGCATGCAGTTTGCCTTTGAGGTCTGCCTTTATGTGTGACTGTAATCCTTTCAGAAGGTCTGTATGGACTCCTTTCATGCGCACATTGCCATCGACTTTATAACTACCAGTTGTGGGGGTGATATCCATTTTTGTCGCCAGAAGCTGGCCGCTGGCAATGGATCCCTGAATGTTTTCCAGTAGAATTCTTTTTTTGTGCGTGCGGTAGTAGCCGTGGGTCGATGTCAGTTCATTCTCAAGTAGTGTGAGGTTGGCTTGATGTATGCGCCCGCGCATCTCCATCTTTTCTATAAAAGGGGGGGGTGATGGGAGCGCACTAAGGTTGGCTGTGGCATCAAGGATATCTACCTCGCTTTTGTTACTGCCAAGATCCACTGTGCCCTTTAACTTCGCCTGCCCGAATGCTCCGCTCAGCAGTAGCTCTGATGATTGAAGCTGCCTGTTGTTAGCCTTAATTGTACCGCTGGCATGCCAATTCTCACGGCCGAAGTTTTGTAGCTTCCACTGACCTTTCAGGTGGTTCGTCCAGTCGCTATTTTTTGCGATATTCCCTTTCCACTTTGTGCTTCCACTTCCTTTCACTGCGCCATGAAAGGCGTTGACCTCTTCGGGGAGAGTGATGCCGTTGCTGCGAAGCTGGTCAAAATGGATACTAAGCCCCTTTGCTTTTAGCTGTTGCTCTGCGCCACCTCTCCACTTGGCACTTTTTAGCGATGATTGATCCAATAGGCATGATTTGAGTACTACACTTTTTGGGCGGGAGTCTTCCTTTGTCCAGCTAATCTCTGCGCTACAGTTTGCTTCAACATGTTTTGGTTTGCTGAATAGTGATGGGTAGGAGATGTTGGCATCTCTCGCATTAAAAGTACTTTTGAGTGTTTTACCTCTGCTGTTTTGTTGCAGTTGAATGGATCCGTCGATTAACCCCTTTGCACTCAGGAGGGGGTCAACTTCCAGTGAGCTGAGAAGGAAATTGGTGAGCGGCTGCCAGAGTGGAGCATCTACACTGTTGGTGTGGATGTTAATGTCGTAAGTTCCAAACCGTTTCTGTGCTCCTTCAACTATTATCTCCCCAGCTGTTACAGGAGAGGTGAGTAGAGCTTTGCCGCGCCAGCTTCTGCTGTCACCCCGTAGTTTTGAAGTCTGTAGTGTAATGTCAGGTAGCGGATGCAACTTTTCTTTGTAGCGGTAGGAAGCATTTTTTAACTTGAGTGATGCACTGCTCTTCCAACCTTTATCATCCCACTGTACAAAAGTGTTGATATAGGTCTGGCCGCTCATTCTCTTATGAAAGGAGGTCGATTTCGGCATCATCGGAAACCAGGTTTCTAGCTCAACATTTGTTGCCTTAAGTGCTGTTTCACATGCGCTTTTACGACACTTCCCATCAATGGCAATCACAGCACGGTTATTGAAGTGAATAAAGCTGTCGCGCCAGACAAGCAGGTCTCTACCCGGATGCTCCAGCTTACCGCGCAGCCTAAGTGGCGGCGCATCGGAACTCTCTTGCAGGCTCAACTCTCCAAACACAGCCCACCTCTGGTTGCGATTGATATCGAGAGTCAACGCGCCGCTGATACTGCCTTGTGAACCTTCAAACCAACTGAAAAGTGATGCTGGTGTGACAGTCTGTAGCCGCTCTACCGGCACCTGATCAAATTTAAATTTGCCAAACCCTGTCGAAATCTCGCCATTGTAAAAGTTCAATCGGCCGTGGCCGCTTAGTGAGTGGTTCTCCTGTCTGGCTTGTAGTTCCCACAGGGCCTCCCTGTTCACGCCGATATTTCTGAGCTCCATATGCAGATTGTTCAGAAGATCATGGCCATCAAAGGTGCGAATCTGACTTCGAACGAGGCGGATACGTTCAAATGGCAGGGAGGAGATCGCAGCAGAGGTGGGCTGGAGTGCTTTAGCTCGCACGAAAACCACTGCATCGTGGATATCAAGTGAGTCGACCTCAACCTTTCCAAGCAGTAGGGGTAGAAGACGGATACCGACATCCATATGCTGTGCTTCAACTCTGTAGTGCTTCTGTTTTAGCGTGACCTTGTCCAGTCTCAGGCCGATACCGGTCAGGAATGAGAAGGAACTTGTTTCGGCTTTCAGCCCGACATCAACATAACTTTCCATTTTCTGTCGGACATGGTTGTTGATGCTCTCAATATTCAGCCTGAAGGCGAGAGCTGCGAAAACGGCAAGCAGCAATGCGCTGGCAATGATGATCCTGCGCATCTTAAGAGACATGAAATAGGTCAGCCTTTGAGTAGTTCAGTCAGACGCTGGTTTACCAGCCCCGGATTTGCCTTGCCACGAGAAGCTTTCATTACTTGGCCGACAAAGAAGCCGAGCAGCTTCTCTTTGCCCGCCCGGTAACCAGCCACCTGATTAGGGTTCGCCTCCATCACCTCAAGAATAATGGCATCAATGGCACCAGTATCGGTGACCTGTTTCAGCCCTTTGGCCTCGATAATAGCGTCAGCAGAATCATCTGAGTCCATCATGGCATCAAGCACATCCTTGGCGGTTTTTCCGTTGATGGTATTGTCGCCGATGCGTTCGAGAAGCCCGGCCAAACGTGCTGGTGATACTGGAGAGTCGCTGATCTCCTTGCCTGCCTCTTTTAGGCGGCCTAAGAGTTCATTGGCCATCCAGTTGGCACAGCGTTTTGGATCAGCAGGGTGTGTCGCCACGAGAGATTCATACCATGAAGCCAGTTCACGGGTCTGGGTTAATACATCAGCATCGTAGGGAGAGAGGCCGTACTCTGTTTCAAAACGTCTGCGTAGCTCTCCGGGCAGCTCCGGCATACCAGCACGAATCGCATCCACATCCCCTTGGGAGATGCGCAGGGGCGGTAGATCTGGTTCTGGGAAATAGCGGTAATCGTGAGCCTCTTCCTTGCTTCGCATAGAGCGGGATTCACCTTTGTTTGAATCAAACAGGCGGGTCTCCTGTACTACCTTGCCGCCATCCTCAATCAGTTCAATCTGACGGTTTACCTCATATTCGATTGCCTGTTTGATGAAGCGGAAAGAGTTGAGATTTTTAAGCTCTGCACGGGTTCCAAGTGGTTCTCCGGGGCGGCGTACCGACACATTGGCATCACAGCGGAACTGTCCCTTTTCCATGTTGGCACCGGAGACATCCAGAAATGAGACCAGCTGATGTAGCTGTTTAAGGTAGGCAATTGCTTCATCGGAACTACGCATATCCGGTTCAGAGACAATCTCCATCAGCGGTACACCAGAGCGGTTTAGGTCTATATGGGAGACACCATCAAGGCCTTCATGCATCGATTTTCCAGCGTCCTCTTCCATGTGAATGCGTGTGATACCGATGCGTTTTTCACCATCTTTAACAGGAATATCAAGATAGCCATTCTCCACGATAGGTAGAGGGAACTGCGAAATTTGATATCCCTTGGGGAGATCGGGGTAGAAGTAATTCTTACGATCAAACTTGGATTCGAGATTGATATCAGCACTGATAGCCAGGCCGGTTAATACTGACTTGGTGGCTGCCTCCATATTGAGCACAGGCAGCTGCCCCGGCATGCCAAGGCAGACTGGACAGGTTTGTGTGTTGGGGTCTGCACCGAACTCGGTAGAACAGCCACAGAATAACTTGGTCTTGGTGTTGACCTGAACATGAACCTCAAGGCCGATAACGACTTCCCAACTCATGCCTCACCTCCAAACCCTGCAGGGGCCTTGAGCCAGTCGGTCGCACCCTCAAATGCCGATGCGGCATTCAGAATCAGATCTTCACGCCAGGCGGGTGCGATCCACTGTAGTCCAACCGGCAAATCATTCACAAAACCACATGGCTGGGAGAGCCCTGGTAGTCCGGCGAGGTTGACTGCGATAGTGAAGATATCAGAGAGGTACATGGTCAGTGGATCTTCTGTCTTCTCACCCAGTTTGAAGGCGGTAATTGGACTGGTGGGTGTGGCAATTACATCTACTTTCTCGAAGGCGTTAATGAAATCTTGACGAATGAGTGTACGTATACGCTGAGCCTTGATGTAGTAGGCATCGTAGTAGCCGGAGGAGAGAGCAAAGGTGCCGGTTAGAATACGCCGCTTTACTTCGGATCCAAAACCTTCATCGCGGCTTCGGGTGTACATATCAAGCAGATCTTCTGGATCGTCGCAGCGGTGGCCAAAGCGGACACTGTCGTAGCGCGACAGGTTGGCAGATGCCTCACTTGGCGCGATCACATAGTAGGCCGCTACGGCTGCATCGGTATGCGGCAGGCTGATATCAATAATTTCAGCCCCCAGCTCTTTACATGTATTCAGTGCCTCTTCAATGGAGGCGCGAACATCGGCATCCATGCCATCAACAAAGTACTCTTTTGGTTTACCGATCTTCAAGCCGCTCATATCTGTTTTGTTACATGCGCCCAGCCAGTCAGTCGCAGGTGCATCGGCAACCGATGTGGAATCCATCGAATCGTGACCCGTGATTGCTGCTGCGATCATGGCAGAATCCTTTACTGTGCGTGTCATCGGTCCAGCCTGATCAAGCGATGATGCAAAGGCGATAATGCCGCGGCGTGATACGCGGCCATATGTGGGCTTCAACCCGGTGATACCACAAACTGATGCAGGTTGGCGTATTGATCCGCCGGTATCTGTGCCGAGTGCCGCAGGTGCGAGGGCAGCTGCAACAGCAGAGGCAGAGCCACCGGAGGAGCCCCCCGGAATACGATCACTGTCCCACGGATTCCGGCATGGACCGAAGGCTGATGTTTCATTGGAAGAGCCCATAGCAAACTCATCCATATTGGTTTTTCCAACCAGCACGGCACCAGCCTCTTTCAGCTTGGTGATGACATGTGCATCGTAAGGCGCATGATAACCACGCAGGATGTTGGAGCAGCACTGGGTCGGGCCATCCTGCGTGCAGAAGATATCCTTGATGGCAATTGGCAATCCTTCCAGCGGGCGTGGTTCATGCTTGGCACGGTAAGTATCTGAAGCTTTGGCCTGCTCAAGCACATGCTTTGTATCGATATCAACAAAGGCATTCAGTGCACCATTAAACTTTTCAATACGGGCAAGGTAGAGCTCGGCCAGTTCAACTGCCGTTGTTTGACCGGCATCAAGCCGGTCTTTCAGTTCGCTTAGGGTCGTAAATGGCATTACTCAATCACCTTTGGTACAACATAAAGTCCTGATTCAGTTTTTGGAGCAGGGGTTTGAAGTTCGTCACGGCGATTGCTGTTAGTGATAACATCGGCACGTTGAGGCATGGCAACATCATGTGGATGTGCAGTTGGCTCAACGTCATCGGTATCAATATTCCCCAGTTTTTCTACATATTCGATAATACTGCTCAGCTGTGGCCCCAGCTCTGTGGCCTCATCATCGGTCAGTCGAATGCGTGATAGCATGGCTACTTTTTTTACATCAATTTCCATGGTTCTGCCTCTCTCTGAAATCGTTGCGAAGCATAGCTATAATCGGAAGTGGACTCCACCGATAAGCTTGCTGGGTTTTCCGTGGCCTTACTGCTTTTTACTGTGGATTTTTAGAAGTGAGAGCTGTGGCGAACGGGGTCCATCAATGGGCACAGGGTAGTTGCCGGAGAAACATGCATCGCAGTGCATATCACGCGGCTTTCCAACAGCACGATACATGCCCTCGAAGCTAACAAAGGCAAGCGAATCGGCACCGATAGCTTTTCGCATCTCTTCCATATTCATATTGTTGGCCATGAGCTCATTGGCATCTGGTGTATCCACCCCGTAATAACAGGAGTGTTTGGTTGGCGGACTGGAGATGCGCATATGGATTTCAGCCGCACCTGCCGCACGTACCATTTCGACGATTTTGCGGCTGGTAGTGCCGCGCACAATCGAATCATCTACCAGTATTACCCGTTTCCCCTCTATCAGGCCGCGATTGGGATTCAGTTTTAGTTTTACACCGAAGTTGCGGATGGACTGTTTAGGCTCGATAAATGTCCGCCCCACATAGTGGTTGCGGATTAGCCCCATCTGGAATGGTATGCCGGAGGCCTCTGCATAGCCCATGGCTGGTGGCACACCGGAGTCTGGCACCGGAACCACAAGGTCCGCATCAATAGGTGACTCTTTCGCTAGCTCCACGCCGATCTGATAGCGGGCCTGGTGGACATTGATACTCTCAAGTGTGGAGTCGGGACGTGCAAAATAGACGTATTCGAACACACAGAAGTGTGGCTTACAGTGGCCGAAGGGCCTGTAACTTGTCAGCCCTCCCTCCTCAATGATAACCATTTCACCCGGTTCCACATCGCGAACATATGTGGCGCCGACCAGATCAAAAGCGCAAGTCTCTGATGCCAGCACCCATGCACCATCGAGTTTGCCTAGCACCAGGGGGCGAATACCGTTGCGATCACGCACGCCAACCAGGCGTTTCT
>CAZFCL010000023.1:0-12911 GCA_964517705.1 uncultured Zetaproteobacteria bacterium
ATGCCGGCAGGGCGAACAAACTGCCAACCCGGCTGCATCATTGCGCCGATAAACAGCAACAGCGTAGCAATCCAGAATATCTTTCGTACACGCTCACTTTCAATAAGCGGTACCGCATAACGCATGTAGGTGCGATACACCCAATCTTTGGCTGGTTCAGAGTGCCCATCAGATGCATAAACCTGCTTCTTTGTTGGTAGAAAACGCTGTGCAATCCAGGGCGTAAACATATAAGCAATCACCAGCGAAGCAGCCATTGCAACAGGTGCATTAAATGGAATTGGTCCCATATATGGCCCCATCATGCCGGTCACAAATGCCATTGGTACAAAAGCGAGAATCACGGCAATCGTAGCAATGATGGTTGGTTTGCCCGTTTCATTGGTCGCCAGAACAATCCGCTGCGCCTTATCTGCCACATCCTTCACACCGTTGCGCAGATGGCGATGAATGTTCTCAATCACCACAATGGCATCATCGACCAGCAACCCAAGTGACAGAATCAGTGCAAAAAGTGTGATACGATTAATTGTCTGGTCAGCCAGAAGACCAACTGCCAACACCACAAATAGAATCAACGGAATATTCAGCGTCACAATGGTCGCCTCACGCCAACCAAGGAAGAGCAACAGAATTAGAATCACAGTACCAATCGCGATACCAAGGTGCTCAATCAGCATATTTACAGCCGCATTGGCGCGCTGCCCTGAATCACGTGTTACTGATACAGTGACATTGTCAGGAATGAAGTCGCCCTTCAGCGTATTTAGCTTCTCTTCAATGCGTTGAGTTACTACAACGGCATTGGTGCCGCGCTTTTTAGCCAGTGTAATTGAAACTGCTGGCAACTCAGGATCTCCACCAGCGTTTACATCAGCGGCAACAGAAGCCCCAAAACCTATACGGTGATAACTTGCAGCCTCCGAAACGCCATCTCGAATGGTGGCAATATCGCGCAAATAGATTGGCTTATCCTGCCACTGCCCGACTACCAGCCGCCCCACTTCATTGGCACCTCTCAGGTAACCATCAAGCCATATTTTTGTTTCGCGATTATCGCCTGTCAGAACACCAGCAGGCCCACCGGCATTGGCAGAGAATAGAACATTATGCAGTTGATCAAGTGGGATACGGTAGGCAGCAAGCCGCGCAGGATCGAGGCGAATACTAATTTCACGATCACGGCCACCAATAATTTCAGCCACTGAAACACCTTCAAGTGGTGCCAACTGGTCACGAACACGTTCTGCCAAACGTTTTAGCGCCAGGCCATCAAGCTCTCGCGATGAGAGTGTGATCACTGATGCCGGTACATCATCGACATCCACCGGTTTGATCAAAGGTTGCGAGGCACCGGCTGGGATACGATCCATGTTCTGCATAACGCGGTCGTATAGTTTGACAAGGCTAAGCTCCTTATCTTCACCCACATCGAACATTACTGTTACCACAGCCAGTGAATCCATAGCCATTCCGTAGGTATGATCCACACCGGTGATTTCGCGCAGCACCATCTCCAACGGTCGAACAATCAGATTCTGAACCTCTTCAGGGCTGGCGCCCTGCATCTGCACAAATACGTTGGCAGCAGGCACATCAATTTGAGGGTTCTCTTCACGCGGTGTAATCATCAGTGCCACAGCACCGATCAGAAAAATCAGAATACTCAGCATCGGGGTAAGGTTGGTGAACATGGCCGCCTTGCCTAAACGGCCAGCAATGTTCAGCGGTCCATGATCACTCATCAGTCAACCTGCACCTTCATACCCGCACTCAAAGCGGGGGTGCCATTCCAGACGACCCTGTTGCCCTCGTGCAAACCTGCTAAAACTTCGACAAACTCGCCGCGCGCCTTACCAACACGAATCTGGCGATAACGAACAACGGACTCGGCATCGAGCACGTAGATACCACTCAGCCCAGCACGATGAACCACAGCGGCAACCGGCACCTGCAATCCTTTACGGCTACCTGTCTTGAACCCTACTTGCGCATACATGCCCGGGTGCACATCACCATGAGACTCAAGTGTAATCTTCACCAGAAACTGGTGTGTTGTTGCATCTGCAGCCTGCACAACCTGGCGCACACGGCCAGCAAGTGGCTGCCCCTGCGATGTCACCTCAACCTCCACTCCATCACCGGCGTGGATAGCACTAACAAACTGCTCGGAGACATAGGTCTCAACCAGAAGATTGGCGGGATCTTCCAATGCCAGAATCGGAGCGCCGGGGGATGCAAGATCACCCTCGTTCATCTGTTTTTCGACCACAACACCATCCACCGGGGAGCGCACTTCAGCATAACTAAGTTGATTGTGTGCCTGCTCAACCTGTGAGCGTGTCACCTTGTAGCGCAAACGAATGCGATCAAGCTGCTGCTTGCTCACAGCACCTGCCTTGAACAGCTCTTCATAACGGTTCAAATCCGCCTTGGCATCTGCAAGATCTGCTTCCGCCTGCACAACGCCTTGGCGCGCATTCACCGGATCGACGCGAACCAGAAGATCTCCCGCCTTAACGCGATCACCTTCACGGACAGGAAGTTCGCGAATATAACCTGAAAGATGAGAAGAGATTGAAACACGGTGATCGGAGGTCACTGTCCCGCTAGTCACATATAGAGTGGGAAGGTCGACAGTGGCAAGTGTCAACACCTCTGCTTTTGCACTTGGAGCGGCAATATCTCCCGCACCTTCGTCAGAGCCACACCCTGCCACCAGAGAGAGTGTAAAAAGTGCGGATATCATCACAAAGTATCTGTTCATTGAATCACCTCTTCACTGAGCATGCCAACTGCCAGCAGGAGTGCAGCCTTGGCAATCGTTACGTCGTACTTAGCACGAATGGCGGCAACGCGCATTGAGTCTGCTTGTACCTGTGCATCAAGCAAATCGGTCGTGCTGGCCATCCCCTGCTCATAACGTAGCGACTTGATACGCAAAGACTCCTCACTCTGAGCCATAGCCTCACTTTCGCTTTCATAACGCATTTTCGATTCGGCAAGGTAGCGCCAAGCATGCGCAACCTCGTTGCGGACCTGCTGTTTAAGATCGCCCATTCTGTACTCCAGGGAGACCTTTTCCGCTTGTGCGGCACGCACCCTCGCCGCATCAGAACCACCAGAAAAAAGGTTCATGGTCATAGTAGCACCCACCGTGGTATTGCGATTCTTCATGCCGAAGCTGGAATCATTCCACTCCTGTGCAGCAACTAGATTAATATGTGGCAGGAATGATGCTTGGGACTCTGTAATAGAAGATGCCGCCGCCCCATGCTGCTGCTCAATAGCCATCAGGTCAGAACGCTGGGAAAACGCCTTCATGACTGCATCTTCCAGCGTCATCTCAGGCACCTTAAGGCCAGGCTCTTCATCAGCGCTCAGTGCAATATCGCCATGATTAAGCCCCATGACCTTTTCAAGCCCCTCTTTACTGCTGGAAAGAGCATTCTTCGCCCCTTCCAACTCAACTGTCGTACGCAGCAAGTGAACCCGCGCATCCATAACATCGCTCTTAATCAGTATGCCGCGCTTCTGCATCTCCTGAGTATCCTGAAAGCGCTTCTTTGCTGCAGAAACTGCGCGCTTCATGGTGGCAACCTGCGACTCTGCCTGACGAACATGCGCATAGGCAGATATCGTCTGAAATATAACCTGCTGCTTTATGTATTCATGCTTAAGAAAACTTGCATCTGCCTGATGTATCGCTTTTGACCTACCAGCCCAGAGTGCACCACCTTGAAACAGCGGCATGGTGACACCGATGCGGGTCTGATAATTATTGATATAACCGGGGTTGTTGATCGCAACTGGAACAAGGTCAGATGCTGTCACTGACCTCTGGTTAAGCTTCATACCAAAGTAGTCACCAGGTGTATTGGTACGCGCCACTCCGGTGGAGAGATCAACACGTGGTAAGAGATGCCCTGTCGCGCTAGATAGCGAGGCATTGGCCTGCTCAACCGATTGAGCATCGACAGCAAGCGTGCGATTATTCTCAAGCGCATATGCCACGCTCTGCTGAAGTGTAGAAACCTTGCCCGCCACAGCCATCGGCACCGCTATCAAGAATGTCATAACAAGTAGAAGTAACATAATATAATTATGATTTAATGATGAATTAGCGCGCAGAAATCCGAAATTTGCCATGCCTACCCCTCCTCTTTAGACGTACACATCTCGGGGCAGTAGATCACTTTCAAAGCATGTACAAGGTCGGCAAGTGCAGGATTGGCAATACTGTAGACAACCTCCTGCCCTCTCTTCTCATTCTCAAGAATACCAAGCATCCGCATTTTAGAGAGGTGCTGGGATAAATTGGACTGAGCAGCACCAGTCGCCTTAATCAGCTCATGGACACACATCGGACGCTCCAGAAGCAAGCATAACACGGAGAGACGCAGCTCATGTGCAATGGCGCGCAGCCCTTGGCTGGCAGCCTTAATTCGATCTTCGGGGATTTCATGTATTTCAGCCATAGGGCGTAATATATTCTCTCCCTATAATATAATCAACAGCTAATATACCCTCTACTTTTGGGTTAAAAACCCTATTACAAAGCTTTGGCCAGCTGGATACCGAGCCATGTAAGAAATAGACAGACCACCACCTGCCCTATCACATTGCCAAAGGCGAGAGAGATAGCACCCTCCTGCAGCAGGCGGACCGACTCCAGTGAATAGGTTGAAAATGTGGTGAACGCACCGAGAAAACCAACTGTAAGCGCAAGTCGAAGCAACTCACTCACACCAGAACGCTCAACCAGCCAGACAAAAAGAAACCCAAGGAGGAAGCTGCCAAGCGCATTAACAGCGAATGTCCCCCACGGAAATGTGCCACCAGCCACCTTCTGAATACCGGAAGTCATCAGCCAACGCATCACTGCACCGCCCGCACCACCTATTGCCACTGCAATCAACTGTCGCATCACTCCGCTCCTTCTCCCCTCTTACGCTCAGCCAACCATGCCATACGCTCCCTCAGTGTGCGCTCAAATCCACGGTCAACGGGGTCGTATAGATCTGCCTGCACACCATCTGGAATATGCTCCTGTACCACCACTGCATCAGCAGCAGCATGTGCATACTGATAGCCAGAACCATGTCCGAGATCTTTCATCAGCTCTGTCGGAGCATTTTTCAAGTGCATCGGTACATCAAGGTGCCGCGTCTCCTTAGCCAGTTTCCTCGCCCTCTTCTCCGCCACATAAGCAGCATTACTCTTGGGTGCAAGCGCTAGGTAGATTGCGGCCTCAAAAAGACCCTGCTCACCCTCTGGTGAGCCAACAATCTCATACATCCGATGTGCATCCAGTGCCACACTAAGTGCTTTTGGATCGGCAAGGCCAATATCCTCCGTGGCCATACGAATTAACCTACGAGCAATATAGAGCGGCTCCTCGCCTGCCTCCAGCATACGCGCCAGCCAATAAATAGAGGCATCTGCATCAGAGTCACGCACACATTTATGCAGAGCAGAGATAAAATCATAGTGCGCATCTCCGTCACGATCATAGCGAGCAGCACGCCTAAGGCTCTGTGCTTGAACCGATGGCCTATCCCAGATCTTTTTCTGATCGGCCTCAAACAGCGACTCAAGCGCATTTAACGCATAGCGCGCATCGCCATCGCTACCAGCAGCCAGCCAGGCAAGCGCGTCAACCTCAACGGAAAATTTCGGAGACTCTTTCTGTAACAGCACAGTGGCGCGCTGAAGAATCGATTCGATATCACTTGGTTCGAGCGCCTTCAGCACAACCACCCGACAGCGAGAGAGCAGTGCATTGTTCAGTGAAAAGGATGGGTTCTCGGTCGTAGCACCAACCAGTACCAAAGTACCATCCTCTATATGGGGGAGCAAAACATCCTGCTGCGCCTTGTTGAATCGGTGGATCTCGTCAAGAAAGAGCAACCAGGTTTTACCCTGTTCTTTGGCTCGATGAACAACCTGCTGAACCTCGGCCTTTCCGGCGGAAACAGCAGAAAGGTGGGTGAATGGCAGCCCAGCTGCATCCGCCAGCAGAGTTGCCAGGGTGGTTTTGCCAACCCCTGGCGCACCCCAGAAAATGCAGGATATTGCCCTGCCCTCTTTCAGCATCGAAGAGAACCATGAATCCGAACCGGTCAGCTCACTCTGGCCAGCCACCTCTTTCAGTGATTTGGGACGCATACGGTGCGCCAGCGGCACAGCTATATTTATCTCCGAAGATAGGTCAGGAGCGGCCGCTTCAGGCTGAAGGAAAGAGACCTGTTGAGACACCCTTACTCGAAAGTTTTACTCAAAGATAAGACCACTGCCTGCTTTCGATCGCGATAGGTGCCCGCGTAGGTGCCAGTTGCCACTGTATTATTGTAGAAGGTGTAGCTATAGGCCAGATCCAGATGCATATTCATCACCTCACCGCCAGCACCAAAGCTAATACGGTGGCCATCCTGGTCTGCCATGATCGGATTAAATCCAGATGTACTGTTTGCACCCTGATCATAAGCATAGCCGAAACGAAGTTGGCTTCTTGGGTACCATGTCCATGTCAGGCCAGCCATCACCGTAAGAGTATCATTAAGGGTGACTGTATTGGTCTGAGCTGCTGTGCCAGTAACATTGATACTCTTTACCGCTGACCAGCGCGTCCACTTCAAGTCTGTCTCAAGTCTCCAGACATCAGCAAAATCATGTGCCACGCCAATAGTCAGTTCATCAGGTAGTTTAAAATCGAGTGTATTGCCGGCACTGGAAGCACTCACCTTGGCCCCGGAGCGACCGGTCAAACCAACACTCCATGCCGGAGCGGGTTTCCACATCAAGGCGGCATGACCACCAAAAGAGGCGAGGTCGTTTTCATTAAAGTTGCTGCCAGTCTGAGTAACATTGGCACGAGTAAGGTACCAGTCCACACCCGCCGCAACCGCAAAGCTACTACTCACAGCATAGGATACATCGAAACTGGCATGGTCCACGACCAACTCAGTGATGCCAGCAGCTGGTGTTCCAAAAGAAGAGCTGCTCCAGTTGTTATTGATATGGTGCTGCGGCACAAAACCAAAACCTGCACCCCACTGGCTATCCAGTGGCGCCCATGTCATGTAAATATGGGCAGCATTCGGCTCTGTGCCACTGTTGGGGGCAATACCACCTGCAAGCTCAACCGATGAGTCGCGGTAATAGAGCGAAGCGCCAGCTGTTACCGACACTCCAGGCAGCCAAGCAATACCGGCAGGGTTATAAACAACTGCAGAAGCATCGTTTGCCGTTGCCACAAATGCATCGGCCACGCCGGCAGCCGCGCCAGAAAAGCTATTCTGGGCAAATCCGCCAGCATGTGCGAATGCCCCTCCCATCATAATTCCAGCCATCAGATATACTAATTTTTTCATTGAAAATCCTTGTGTTGCGTTACCCTACGCAAGTCGACGATATCTACACCCTCAGGTGGCGTAAAACTAAAGAGATTTGCCGAAGGTGCAACGTGGGAGCATGCGGAAAAAAGCATGCGGTTTGTGTTGCCAAGCAGATCCATACGTTCAACAGAGACCAGCTTACCCTGCCTGTTAAAGCCTAGCCACACTTCTGGAGAGCCACCAATACGAACCTGGTAGCGCCTGAAGCCAGGGGCTTCACTCCCATCATGTTCAAGTAATTCGATATCTTTCATTGTGACACGCCCATCAAGCAGCTTCATAACCGCCGGGTCTATCTGGTCAAGGTTATCAAGGTGTTCAGCCTGCAGAAGATCTGGTTCATAGTGCCAGATGGCCGAACCATCACCGACATAGAGCTGTTCGTAAGGCTGTTGATAAAACCACCTGAAACGCTTGGGCTTAAGTATGGCAACCTCACCTGAGTAGTGCTGATTGCCACCATCACTAAAGGCAATAAGCTGGTCAAATTTACACTGAAACCCCGGCAGCTCAGAAAGGCGATGAATGCTTTGAGTAAAGAAACTATCGGCCTTACTCTGTGGCTGATTAATCGCATGCAGCAGTGATGGAGCTGTTAACATCAGCACTGCAAACATAATCAAAAGCCTCAATCAATCACTCCGCCGCCATCCGCTGCGGAGCGTGCCAAAACCTTCCGCATACCTCCGGAGCCAGGTGGAGAAACCAACCCTTCGCGCTCCATCTGCTCTACCAGCCGACTTGCACGATTATATCCGATCCGAAGATAGCGCTGCACCATGGAGACAGAGCACTGCCCTTTCTCAATCACCAGTGCAGCAGCTTCATCATACTTTTCGTCATGCTCGTCACCATCAACCCCATCAGGCGCAACCCCATCATTAACGGATGGTGCCTCAAATACCTCTTCCCGGTAATCTGGCTCACCTTGTCTCTTCAAGTGTTCAACCAAACTTAATACTTCGGCATCAGAGACATAAGCACCATGTACACGCCTTAGATCCCTGCCACCTGTCAGAAAAAGACTGTCACCCTGTCCAAGTAACTGCTCCGCCCCCATCTGATCAAGAATAGTTCTCGAATCCACTTTCGAGGAGACCTGAAATGAGAGGCGGCTCGGAAGGTTGGCCTTAATCAGACCAGTGATGACGTCAACGCTCGGGCGCTGCGTAGCCAGCACCAGGTGCAGCCCGGCAGCCCTTGCCTTCTGGGCGATACGACATATTGCTTGCTCCACCTCTTTACCAGCCACCATCATCAGGTCAGCCAATTCATCAATGACAATCACAATATATGGCAGCCTCTCAGCCCCTTCCTGCTTTTCAGCACCTTTATTGTAACCATCGATATTGCGCACCTTGGCATCACTCATGAGCTGATAGCGGCGCTCCATCTCATACACAGCCCATGCAAGCGCCTTGGCAGCCTTGTGCGGATTGGTCACCACTGGAACAAGAAGGTGTGGGATATCATCGTAAACAGAGAGCTCCAACATCTTCGGATCGACGAGAATCAGGCGAAGATCCTTCGGTGTTTTTGTCATCAGCAGTGAACATATCATGGTGTTAATCGCTACGGATTTACCGGAACCGGTTGTACCAGCCACCAGCAGATGCGGCATGCGGGCAAGGTCGGTCACCACCGACTGCCCTGCAATATCAACTCCAAGTGCAACTGGCAGAGTATGCTTTCGACTGGCGAACTCTTTACTGGATAGAACCTGGTGTATCACTACGGCTTCACGTTCCTCATTCGGAATTTCAATGCCAATCACATTCTTGCCGGGGATATTTCCTGCTACACGCACACTGATTGCTGCCATGGATCGTGCCAGATCATCCTGCAGTGCTACGATACGATTCACCTTGGTTCCCGGTGAAGGCTCCAATTCAAACTGGGTTACCACAGGTCCTGGCTGCACAGCAATCACCTGCCCCTCAACACGGTAATCAAGCAGCTTCTTCTCCAGCATACGGGCAATAGCCTGTAGTGTCTTGGGATCATGGGACTTTTGACGGCCCTCGCCACGACCAAACAGGTTCAGTGATGGTAACTTAAAACCAGAAGATGAGGGCTCAGCAAAGGCAAGTTCGGCCTGCTGCTGCTTTTTAGCTTGGCGCGATACTGCAACTCTTTTCTGAGCACCCACAGATGGTTCGGATTTGGCAATACGTTCAGGCCGCTTTTTACGAATCGACTTACGCACCTCTCGCGCTTCCATACGATCCTTGCGCTCATAAGCTTTCGAAAAGGCCATATGGAAAACAGTGGAGATATAGGCGGCCACAATGCTTGAGAAACGATAAAGCACCTTCATCAGTGTCACCAGTGAGCAGTGTGAAGCAGCAACAAGGCTGGATAGCAGCAGCGTTGCCAACAGCAGATCTCGGCCAAATGCATGCAGTGGTGCCTGAAGCGATCCGCCTAACATACCGCCAAGTACACCACCCGGCCCTGCTGGAAGGTGTAGAACATCAACCACAGAACCAGCCGGAATATGAGCCTGTATCAACGCCGACAGCGAAAGAACAACAGGTAGCCAGAAGAGCGATGTCCAGTTGCCAAGGTATGGCTTTTTCTCAAAGGCCATACGAATGCTCAGCACTACCAGCAGGAACACCCATATCCAGCCAGCATAACCAAACAGTTGGTATATAAAATCAGAAGCATAAGCACCCACGATACCAATCATATTCTCTGCGACAGTATCGGTTTGATGATTCAGGGATGGGTCAGCCGATGAGAAGGTAACCATGGCAAACAGCAGTGCCACACCGAGGCCTGCAAGCAGCAGTGCCAGTGATTCGCGGATAATGAGACGAACAGCCACTATATCGCCAGAATAACAGGCAACACCATCGGCCTTCGCCCAATATGTTTTTTGCACCAGCGGCGCAAGAAGATACGAACCTCCTCTTTTGCTGAATCCATATCTGTAAGCCACTCCTTGTCCATCTCTTCAAGAAATCTCTGCAGTGCCTCGCCCGCAGCAGCCAGAACCTCTTCGCTAACATCCTCGTGCAACACACCACGTGCCACCAGTTCCGGAGCAGAGAGCAGCGCCCCCTCATGCTGACTGAGAAGAATAGTTGCTGAGATCATTCCATCACCCGCCAGAACTCGCCTATCCCTTAGCACAATACCATCAATCTCATCGCGACTGTCACCATCGACAAATACAGCACCGGCATGAAACTCTGGCCCATGCCTGACACCATCCTCATCAATAAGCACACTATAACCATTCTCGGCAATCACTGTATGCTCAAACCCAATGCCAGCCGAAAGCGCTAGGTCACGATGCTCAATCAAGTTACGGTATTCACCATGCACAGGGTAAAAGTAGCGCGGCCTAGTTAGCTGCATCATCATCTTCAGCTCATGCGCCTGTGCATGCCCTGATACATGCAGAGATGCCTGACCAGCATGCATAATGCGTGCTCCACGGCGGTAGATATGATTATAAAGGCCTGCGATCACGCGCTCATTTCCAGGAATGCTGCTGGAGGAGAATAAGACCAGATCACCATGCCCAAGCTTGATGCCAGTAAATCGATCTTGCGCCAACCGTGCCAATGCGGCCCTAGACTCACCCTGTGATCCGGTGGCAATAATCAACAAATCCTTATCAGCAACTCCTCCGGTCTGTTTGATGTCGACCATAGTTCCGGCTGGAACACTTAGGCGATTGAGATTGCGAGTAATTTCCATATTGCGCTCAAGGCTTCGCCCAGCCACCGCAACTCTGCGCCCGCAGGCGACAGCGGCATCAACAATCTGCTGAATACGGAACATGTTGGATGCAAATGTGGTCACTACTACTTTGCCAGCACACTGAGAAATGGCCTGCTTCAACGCAGGACCCACAATACGCTCAGACAAACCGCTACCAGAGCGTGTCGCATTGGTAGAGTCCGAAGCAAGCAGCAACACACCCTGATCGCCAAGCTGTGAAAAACGGTGTACGGCTGTAGCACGGCCATCAATAGGCGCAGGGTCAAACTTAAAATCGCCGGTATGGACTATCACCCCGAGTTCGGTGTGAATAGCGATGGATAGCGCATCCATAATAGAGTGCGTCACTGGCACACCTTCGACCTGGAAAGGCCCTATCTCAACACTCGATCCATCGTCAGGCAGCAAATTCAGCTCGCCTTTATAGGCGCACTCAGAGAGTTTCGATTTGACCAGTGCAATAGTAACTTCAGAGCCATACACAGGAAGGTTCAGACGAGGCAGAAGGTGCGGCAAACCGCCAATATGATCTTCATGGCCATGGGTCAACAGCATGGCATGAATGCGTAGACCGAGCTCATCAAGCGCTGAAATATCTGGTACTACGATATCAACACCGTGCTGCCCCGGCTCCGGGAAGCCCATGCCGCAGTCAACTATTACAGCATCGTCATCGATGGCATAAACCATCATGTTTTTGCCGAATTCCCCAACTCCACCAAATGGAAAGCATCTCAGCACAGGCTTGCTCACCTCTTCTCTCCGGTCGGCATCGTTTAAACCAGCAATAGCTAAGCAGCCCCTCTGCTGCCTGGTTTTATCGCAGGTAGCGCGCCTTCTCGGCAGATTGGACAATCATCTGCGGCATGGGTCTCAACACTTAGGCTAATCGCAGTGGAAAATGGAACATCAAAACGCCCCTCAACACCGGGTGCGCGATCAACAACAGCCAACACCTTCACTGGCTCACCACCATGCTCACGCACAACGGCCATACACTCCCGGACAGAGCCACCCGTAGTAATTACATCCTCAATCACCAGAAGCTTCGCACCCTTCGGAATGGAAAAGCCACGACGCATCTGCATCTCGCCCTCTTTTCGCTCCGTGAAAATAAATGGCTTGTGCAACTGCCGAGCAACTTCCTGACCGATTACAAGCCCGCCGATTGCAGGGGAGACCACCATATCAACCTGCTCCGCATCAACCTTGGTGATCAGTTCGGCTGCAAGCGCTGTCGCATTATCAATATCCATCAACACCAGTGCCGATTGCAAATAACGCGCTGAATGCCTGCCGCTTGAAAGGATAAAGTGACCGCTTAAAAGTGCGCCCGCATCCTCATACATAGCTAGAATTTCATTTTCGTTCATTATATACCCTTTTTATCAGACCCACTGCCAAATACTGTCTGCAAAGATTTGCGCGAGTGTAGCAGCTTCAGCATCAACACAGAACCGTACAAAATAGGTTCGCACTCATAAAAACCAACTCTGTTTACTTCCCCTGAGTGCAACATAGTCTCTCCCCATGCCTGTTATCTTCCGATGGATATTTTCCGGTTGCATGAGTCGCGCGCTGGTCACTATGGCTGCTCTGCTGGCGATCTATATTATCATTGAGAGCTTCGACAAGGTGCGCTATCTCGATCATGGGCTGACCAGTAGTCTGATGACCGAGTACCTTCTACTGAAAATCCCCTTTATGATCAGCGAGTTCATGCCAATTATTATTCTAATTGGAGCCAGCGCCTACCTGGTTGAACTCTCGCGAAATCAC
>CAZFCL010000024.1:0-5444 GCA_964517705.1 uncultured Zetaproteobacteria bacterium
CCAGCCATCGGTATCCTCAATGGACTTTCTAATAAGCTGACCCAGCTGTTGATGGTCGGTCATGGTTGACGCTCTTACCCCCCGAGACTAACGTTTCGCGCAATCCAAATTGAAAGAGGAAAGCAAATGTCTTCAGATTTAATTATTCATGTCAGCGACGAAAGTTTTGATGCCGATGTACTTAAAGCAGGCGGCTCTGTCGTCGTCGATTTTTGGGCCCCATGGTGCGGCCCATGCAAACAGATTGCCCCGATTCTGGACGAAGTTGCAGCCGAGAAGCAAGGTCAAGTGACTATTGCTAAAATCAACATCGATGACAACCCAAACACCCCCGGAAAATATGGTGTTCGTGGCATTCCTACGCTGATGCTATTCCGTGATGGCAACGTGCAGGGAACCAAGGTTGGCGCTGTTAACAAGGCAAAGCTGATCGAATTTATTGATGAGCACCTTGATTGAGCTTGGCTTTATCTGATCTAAAAAGGCAGGGCTAACCCCCTGCCTTTTTAATTGAAACATATGACTCCACCACTACATATCCTTCTTGTTGAACCAGAGATTCCACCCAATACAGGTAATATTGCCCGGCTCTGTGCCTGTACCAGCTGTGCGCTACACCTTGTCCACCCTCTCGGGTTTGATGTCGATGACAAACAGCTAAAGCGAGCTGGGCTGGACTACTGGGAACACCTCGACATATATCACCATGAGAACTGGCAAGAAGCACGTGAAACCATCGGCACAAAGTGCAATTGGTATGGGTTGAGCACAAAGGGAGAAACAGCGTATTGGGATGTAATATATGCCCCGGGAGATGTGCTCGTATTTGGCTCAGAATCAAAAGGGCTAAGTGAAGCCATTCGTAACGAAATTCAGTTGGTCACTATACCGATGCGCAGTGATGCGCCGGTGCGATCCCTCAATCTTTCATCGGCCTGCTCAATTGCACTCTTTGAGGCACTAAGACAGTTAAAAACAACAGCTTAGCTGCTCTTTATCCACCGCTTAAGCTTGAAGAAGAGCATTTTCTAGAATTAGTAGGCAAGAACAAGAATATCCTCAATTTATAAGCTATAACTTACTAATAAATAAGGGATATATTCAATGCCTAATTATTAGGCATTGAATGGGCGGGAGTGCTGGCAGCATAAATGGCATAAAACTGCGATATGTTATCCACTAAGTTATCCACAGATTCTGTGGATAGTTGGTGTAACCCTTTTAATTACAAGAGTTAAGCCTAAATCTGCATGTGAATAGAGCGCCAGCTAAGAGAAGTATCTGACTGTAATGTAGGGCTTTATCGCAGCTTTCTGTGGTGCAAAACCGGCATCGATCTGCGCACCTGATCAATCCTCTTCTTCGACAGGTCTGCGATGATAACACCCTCGCCTTCAGGGAGCTCCTCAAGCACCTCACCCCACGGGTCAATGATCATACTATGCCCCCATGTTTTTCTGCCATCCGGGTGAACTCCATGCTGTGCTGCAGCAATCATATAACATTGGTTTTCGATGGCCCTGGCCCTAAGCAGAGGCTCCCAGTGTGCAGTGCCTGTTACCTCGGTAAAGGCAGCGACATTACAGAGAAGGTTGCAGCCTGAATCAACATGCAGGCGATAAAGCTCTGGAAAGCGAAGGTCGTAGCAGATACTTAACCCGACACGCCACCCCTTAACATCAGCAGACATAGCCTGAGAGCCAGGTTCAATCATGGCCGACTCGAGGTAACTATCACCACAGTGCTCCATATCAAAAAGATGAATCTTATCGTAGGTCGCCAGCAACCTTCCTGCCTCATCAAACACTGGGGAGCTATTACGCAGTCGGCCATTTTCCCCTTTAAGAAGAAGGCTTCCACCAACGATTGCCATGCCACGCTTTTTAGCCTGTGCAGAGAGATGTCTTAGAGTCGCTGAATCTTCCTGCTCTTCTGCAACGTGCACCTTCTCCTGATCATCACCGCCCATAAACGCAAAGTTTTCGGGCAATACAACAAGCTCAACCCCCTTCTCTGCGGCCTTATTCAGAAGCCCATCAATGCGAAAAAGATTCTCTTCAACCCTCTTCCCAGAGCTCAACTGAATCGCTGCAACTCGCACTACGCGGGCGAACCGTCGTTGCTTCTATTGCTTATCAGAGGCAAAACGACCAATACCTTTAATCGCGCCAAGATTGGCACCTTCACTTATCACAGGCACCAGCTTCTCATCACAGGCGCTCATCAGCGTCATCATACCGGGGCCATGGCCACCCAGTGGTGAGTCAGAATGAATGATGACACCAATGGTCAGCGCACCTTTGCGATAGGTGCGCCCATAACGGTTATCGTGATCGAGTACCGCAACAAAATCACCAAAACGCAGCCTATCCATGCCGTACTCTTTCACCGTTGCCTCATCATGGCAGATGATATCGTAATCACCCGTCGTCACCGAAAGTGCTCCTATTCCTGAGCCCATTGCATGCCCCGGTACAACTACATTGACCGGCACCTCAATTTTTCCATCGTCGCGCTCAGTCAGCCCCCAGGCTTCCAAGATATCTGGGTCAAGGCTGTAAATATGCACATCGGGGTGGTCGATCAGCTTCAATCCCTGCCCATACCCTTTGACCAGAAACTTGTCATCACATGTAAGCTTATCAAGCGTAGCATCGGGGAAATCGAGCATAAGATGCTCCACACCACCATGGTGCCCAAGCACAGTTCCTTTCTCACCTTTGGCGGCGCCAGAAATAACAGTCGCTTCATTGCCACAGCAGGCAAGAAACTGGTAGCCAGCCTCACACTTCCGGTTCTTATGGCTCATGGTTGTAGAGACACCCGGCTCGATATGCTCGCCAGCCCAGCCAAAGACCGAATCGCCAACTTTAACATTGTAGGTAATACCACCGGTCGAAGGCCATGCAAAAACCTCACCCGCCGAACCCACTTCAAATGGCGCCCATTGATGCGCCGGAGCCACACCCCCTTGCACTGCAGTTTTAACCAGTTGGTCACGATTGGTATTTAGAGTCATAAACCACTCCTTTTCGACATAAAATATCGCCCATTGTTAGCGAAATAGGCATGCATATCAATTTACTTAATAATATCCAGGAACGCCTGCCGTGAAATCTCGCGTGCGCCAAGCCTTTGTAAATGACCGGTGTGAAATTGGCAGTCGATCACCTTCCAGCCTTTGTGCAGGGCCTGTTCACAAAGATTTGCCAGAGCCACTTTTGAGGCATCACTTTTACGACTAAACATCGACTCAGCAAAGAAGACTCCGTTGTAAAGCACGCCATAAAGGCCACCTGCAAGCTCACCATCACACCACACCTCTATTGAGTGCGCGTACCCTGCCTCAAACATATGATGATAGGCGCTGATCATCTCGGGTAAAATCCAGGTGCCGTGCTCCTTACGTGGCACCTCTGCACACCATCTAATCACATCATCAAATGCCCGATCAAATGTTACGCTATAGGAGCCCTGGCGTATGCGACGAGCCAGCCTCCTTGAACAATGAAATTCAGCAGGAAATAGCACCATGCGCGGATCCGGCGACCACCAGAGAATCGGCTGACCTTCCGAGTACCAGGGGAAAACACCCTTCGAATACGCATTCAACAGCGTCTCCGCTTCAAGGTTGCCGCCAACCGCAAGCAACCCATCCTCATCTGCCTTACTTGGATCAGGAAACTCTATCACCAGATAAACTTGCCGCCGAAGCAATTCAAAGTCCACTACAGGGATACTACCACCTCTTGACATATTAGTTTATTATAATAAGATTATCTCATAAAATACATATCAAGCAGAGGAAGCAAATGAGTGAGAGTGTAAAAAGTAAACTATATCAACAATTTGAAAAAGATAGCGAAGCTATTCGCAGTCGAGTAAGGCGCACCGCTCTTTTGCAAAATATTGTATGGCTTATCAGCTTTGGAAGTGGTGTTGTAGTTTTTGCATGGGCTGCATACCAGCATTTTAATCAGCATATTCCGCTAGAACAATTGGCGCCAAATATACTGTCACCCATCATGGTTGCAGCTTATGGTATGACCATTGGATATCTCATCTTCATCTTTTTTTACGCAGCCACCGTGCGCGCCATCTATCATGCGTACAGCGTCCTGCACGTACACCTAAACAGCCAGTTGGAGGGTCATGAAAAGCATCCGTTCAGCTGGCACAGTTACTTTAGAAAGGCCGGTAAAAAGAGCAGCAGTGGGCTAGCAATCATTGCTGGCATTATCGTTAAAACCACCTCTCTCTTCGCCATCATCACATTTAGCCTCTATGCCTGGGTACACCTGATGGAGACTACCGGCCAAGAGCTCACAGATGAGCACTGGGCTTATCTCGGAGGGCCCGCAACAACCCTGGCGATAAGTATCATTCTTTTCGCAGTGGTTCTGCTGGCCATCCGCATTGCTACCTTGGGCGCAAAAAACAGAGAGCACCAGCAAGCCAGGACCATGCACCCTCCAAAAGACCCAACAAGAGCCAGGTAACTGTACTTGCTAGAAGAACAGGATAGCGGCAAGCTGCGCCGCCATGGCAGCACTTACCTTTGAAATTCTGGCTAAAGACGAAGGCAGCTATGCACGCACAGGGCGCATACAGCTCCCACATGGCGTAGTCGAAACACCCGTATTCATGCCAGTCGGCACTCAGGCAACTGTCAAAAGCCTGACACCTGCCGACCTCACAGACGATATCGGTGCCAGCATCATTCTTGGTAACACCTACCACCTTATGCTACGTCCGGGCGCCGGCCTTATCGAACGAATGGGTGGGCTACACAAGTTTATGGCTTGGGAGCACCCAATTCTGACTGATTCAGGTGGCTTTCAGGTTTGGTCACTCGGTGAGCTGCGCAAGATCGAAGAACATGGCGTGCATTTCCGCTCACATATTGATGGCAGTGAAGTGTTTCTCGGCCCCAAGGAGAGCATGGATATCCAGAAAAAGCTGGGCAGTGATATTGTCATGGCCTTTGATGAGTGCACTCCCTACCCCGCAACACATCAAGAGGCAGAGAGCTCAATGCAGCTCTCCATGCAGTGGGCAACAGAGTGCCGTGAACACCTACCGGTCAACGATAGGCAGGCGCTTTTTGGCATTGTACAGGGGGGCATGTTTCCCGATTTGCGCCTACAAAGTCTTGAGATGGTTTCTAATATAGATTTTGAAGGTATTGCCATCGGTGGCCTGTCAGTCGGTGAGCCAAAGATGGAGATGCTCAAGGTTTTGGATGAACTTGCACCACACCTGCCAGCGGAAAGACCTCGCTATGTCATGGGAGTAGGAACACCCGATGATTTGATCGAAGGGGTGGATCGTGGCATTGATATGTTTGACTGTGTCATGCCGACCAGAAATGCCCGTAATGGCACAATTTTCACCGATGATGGTAAAATTAACATTAAAAACCTCAAACATGCAGAGGATGAGCG
>CAZFCL010000024.1:5454-12720 GCA_964517705.1 uncultured Zetaproteobacteria bacterium
CTATCATGGAAACGTGCGGCTGCTATACCTGCAAACATTTTTCCCGCGCCTACCTGCGGCATCTCTATATGGCGCAAGAGATACTAAGCTCAAGACTAAATACCCTGCACAACCTTCATTACTATTGTGACCTCATGTCCCGGGCTAGAGAAGCATTGATTCAGGGAAATTGGCCCGGATTTCGTAATAACTTTTTACAACGCTACCGCGGCAAAGCATAATCGCCGCCCCAGCACATTCAGGAGATATAGCATCATGAAAACAGCACTCACCCATATTTTTGCAACTTTTGCAGCAGTGATAGGCATGACTATGCCGGCATATGCCGAAGCAGCACCAGCAGAAGATGGTTTCGCCTCGCTAATACCGCTACTACTGATCATGGTGATCTTCTACTTCCTGTTGATCCGACCGCAGCAGAAGAAGCTTAAGGAGCACCGCGGCATGGTTGATTCGCTTGGCAAGGGTGACCAGGTCATCACTGGTGGCGGCATTCATGGTAAAGTGGCCTCTGTAAAAGATGATACGCTAAAAATCGAAATTGCAGATGGCGTCACTGTCACCGTACAGCGTGATACTGTTGCCAGCCTTGCCGGAGCACCGGCCCCCACAAAAGAAAAGTCTGACAAAGAGTAAGGATCCCTCCTATGCATAGCTTCCCACGCTGGAAACAGTGGCTCATCCTAACCGTACTTACGGTCTCTCTAATGGGCGCACTACCCAACTTTATGACACCGCCAACCTGGTGGCCATCTGCACTAAGCAGCCCGATGAGCCTTGGACTGGACCTGAAGGGCGGCATACACCTTGTGCTTGATGTGGATGTTGAGAAAGCCGTATCGCATAGTGTTGAAGAGGATATTGATACAGCTCGTCAAGTGCTGCGCAAAGAGCGCATACGATACAGTAACCTTTCGGCCAATGCCGATAACATGATCATCACTCTCAAAAACGAGCATGATGCAGAGGCTGCGAAAACACTGCTGGAGAGTACATTTTCCACCTACGATATTAGCTCCACTGCGGCCAACACCTTCCTTCTTCACCTGAAAGAAATATCAGCCAAAGAAATTCGTAATTTTGCCATTGATCAGGCCATTGAAGTCATTCGTGGCCGCATTGATGCACTGGGCACCACTGAGCCAGTTATCGTCAAACAGGGTGAGCGGCGAATTCTGGTGCAGATCCCCGGCTATGAAGACAGCAGCCATGCCAAAGAACTGATCGGGCGCACGGCTCAGCTGGAGTTTAAGCTGGTGGATGAAAAGGGTGACCTTGAGAAGGCACTCTCCGGGCAGATACCAGCAGGTGATATTATCATGTATGGCCCCGAGCAGCGCAGAGGAGAGCAGACCTATCGCCAGCCCTATCTTCTGAAAAAACATACGGAACTTTCCGGCACAGAAATTGCCGACGCACGTGTTTCGATTGACTCACGCTTTAACGAATACGCCGTCACGCTTAAGTTCAACAGCAAAGGCGCACGCAAATTTGACAGGTTGACCGCAGCACATGTTGGTGAACGTTTTGCGATCATCCTTGAGGGTAAAGTAAACTCTGCACCTGTCATTCGTGAGCGTATTGCTGGTGGCTCAGCGCAGATTACCGGAAGCTTTTCCCCTGAAGAGGCACATGACCTCGCCATTGTGCTGCGTGCTGGTGCCCTACCCGCCCCTGTTAAGGTGGTGGAGGAGCGCTCGATCGGCCCGAGCCTTGGCCAGGATTCGATCGACCAAGGCATGAACTCGATCATTATCGGCTCAATCCTCGTGCTTATCTTTATGGCGGTGTACTACCGTATGTTTGGTGTCGTTGCCAATATAGCACTGGCCTTCAATATGCTGTTAATTCTTGCCGCCATGAGCATTATCGGTGGCACCCTAACACTACCGGGTATCGCGGGTGTTGTGCTTACCATCGGTATGGCCGTGGATGCTAACGTGCTTATTTTTGAGCGTATTCGTGAAGAGTTACGGCTCGGCAAAACACCGCTGGCAGCCATTGATGGTGGTTACGACAAAGCACTATCCACCATCGTTGATGCCAATATCACTACGTTGATTGCTGCGATTGTACTGTTCCAATTTGGTTCCGGACCGGTGAAGGGTTTTGCTGTCACCCTGTCTGTCGGCATCCTCGCATCCATGTTTACCGCTATCACTGTTACACGTGGCATCGTCGCCCTATCAACCGCCAGACACAGTCGTGTCGAAAAATTAAGCATTTGAGGCTTTTGCTATGCAACTGATTCGTCCCGATCTTCACCTTAACTTTATCGGCAAGCGAAAAATCGCACTGATTATCTCCGCCATCATGGTGCTTACATCTTTAGGAGCACTGGCCGCTAAGGGATTGAACTTTGGTATCGATTTCACTGGCGGCACGCTGGTTGAGGTCAAGTTTGACAAGGCCCCGACCATTGCTGATGTGCGTGCTTCCATCTCTCCTAAAGGCTACGGCAGCGCTGTGATTCAGGAGTTTGGTGCGCCCGAAGAGATTTTGATCCGTGTTCAGAATAGAGAGTCGGAAAACTCCTCAATTATCAGCACTGGTATTCTTGACGGGTTGAGCGAAAAGTTCGGTGCCGATGCCATTGAAATGCGACGTGTAGAGTTTGTTGGCCCTCAAGTAGGTGAAGAGTTAACCCGCGCGGGCATTATGGCTGTTCTTATCGCCATGCTTGCCATCTTGATTTATGTAACATTCCGCTTCGAGTTCCGTTTTGCGCTTGGTGCCGATGCCGCCCTACTTCACGATATTACCATTGTTCTCGGCCTGTTTTCATTAACTGGGAAGGAGTTTTCACTACCTGTGGTTGCAGCACTACTAACCGTCATTGGCTACTCCCTAAACGACACAATAGTGGTGTTTGACCGTATCCGTGAAAACTTCGCAGCAAATCGGAAGCGCAAAAATCAGGAAGGTGAAGAGGCCGTCGTTAACAACTCTATCAACCAAACACTTGCCAGAACCCTGATGACCTCACTCACAACCCTTCTGGTCGTACTGGCACTCTTCTTCCTGGGTGGAGAAGTCATCCACGATTTCGCGTTTGCACTGATTGCAGGAATCCTGGTCGGCACCTACTCATCTATCTATGTCGCAAGCCCAGTCATGCTGGCACTTGCTGGTCGCTTTAAGCCTAGCGAGGATGAGATAAAAGAGCTGGAAGCCAGACCCTGACTGTCTGCATTAGGGCATAAGTGTGAAAGGCGATATCTCACTCCAGCTACCTTCAGGATCCCTACTGTTCACGGGCTATGATGATGATCAGATTAGCATCAATCAAAAGCCTTATCGGAGTGGCCTCTCTATCAACAACAATGCAGTTTCTGCGCCTTGGGGACCCGACAGGTTTCGCCAATTAACAACCGATCACCTCGCCCCTCTCCTAGAATCCACACCCGAGGTAGTGATTATCGGTACAGGCTATCAGACACTCTTTCCCTCTGATGAAATAGTGAGTCTTGTTGCTGACCACCAGATCGGACTCGAGTGCATGGATAGCCGCTCGGCCGCACGCACCTATAATATTCTTGTATCAGAGGGTCGCACCGTTGCCGCTGCCCTGATGCTGCCCGGCACACGCGGATAAACATCTGTGTTTGAACTATCCATCCAAACCCATTTCTCGGCCGCACATAGCTTACGCGGGTACCCCGGTGATTGCGCTCGACTGCATGGCCACAACTGGCATGTTAGACTTTATGTTGAGTGCGAAGATCTCGACGAAACAGGCTTAGGCATTGACTATAAAGTGATGAAATTAGAGCTAAAAGATGCGCTGGAGCCTTGGGATCACTACAACCTAAACGATGTGCCGCCTTTTGACTCCATCAATCCATCTAGCGAAAATGTAGCCCGTGAGCTTTACAAAAAGATGAGTGCTCGCCTTGATAGTGACCGCATTCGTGTGTCACGGGTTGAAATATCCGAGACTTGCACCGCCAAAGTCACGTATCGACCATAGCACCAATCAGGGATAGTGAGTCAGATATCGAGCAGCTCCACATGAACGCTCTCTCCCCATAGCTGGGAGACTAATGTGCCATCCATTTTGCCACTACTACAAAAATGAACCGGGTATGAATTACCTGTTTCGGCAAGCAGTCCTCTCAACATAAGCTGCCGTTTCAACTCACAGGCAACTGCGTCACCAGTATCGAGAATTTTAATGGCATCACCTACGATCTCGGAAATTATAGATTTAACCAAGGGATAGTGTGTGCAGCCCAGCACAAGTGTATCCACACCCTGCTCAAGAAGCGGTGTGAGATAAGTCTCAAGCATACTTCGCACTCTAGCGCCACCCAGGTCACCGCATTCAATACACTCAACAAGGCCTGGGCAGGGCTGAACCAAGAATTGCACATCTGTAGAAAACCGCTCCTGCAACCTGTTGAACCTTTCACTACTGGCTGTACCACTTGTTGTCAGAATGCCGATAATCCCAGAATGGCTGATGACCACTGCAGGCTTAATGGGTGGTTCCATGCCTATAACCGGAATACCGTGTTTTTCTCTGATCGAGCAAATGGAGGCTGCAGTCGCCGTATTACACGCAACCACGATCGCTTTTACATCCTTTTTCTTGGTGAGAAAGTCAGATATTTTCAGGCAACGCTCTGCCACCTCTTCCTCAGACTTACAGCCGTATGGTATATGGGCCGAATCGGCCAGATAAATTAACTTTTCAGATGGAAGCAGTTGGCGAATATGCGAAAGAGTGGAGAGCCCTCCGATGCCGGAATCAAAAACACCTATCGCTTGCTGCATGGCAGACCACCCTTCCAGAGAATATCTACAGCCTAGATTATTGAACCATTGCCGGGAGAGGTACACTCCATATATGAAATCCGGAAGTGCTTCCAGATACATCATGGGTGTTTTTTAGAGAGCGGCCTACTTCACGGTCAGAGTGAAAGTACACTCTACCGTTGGATCCAAATGCAGGTGCACCATCATCTGCCGAATCAGATGTCAGGCGGGTCAAGTGCCTTCCATCGCGACGGATCATCCAGACATCCCAGTTCTTCTTTCTTGATATACGCCCCTCTGAGTTGCCGCGGTTCGATGTAAAAGCAATCCACTTCCCATCAGGGCTCCAGCTCGGCTGAACATCACTACTCTGCGCATTGGTAAGCTGAATCAGGTTGCTGCCGTCAACACTCATGATAAAAAGATGCCAGCTACGGCCAACCTGCATTGAAAAAACCACCTTTTCCCCATCAGAGGAGAGTGATGGATTCACACCCGCAGCCAAGCCACTCACAGCACCTTCTTCACTAATATGCAGCAAGCGTGGCTCATAGCCAGAAATTTTCCAGTTATCGAACAATACTTTGTGGGGCTTCTTTTTTGATAACCGCGTGCCTGATGATGGTAACAAACCAACCGCGATCAAACCACCGTCTTTCAGAAGAACTGGGTCAACAAGTTCTCCAGTCAGGCGGTGAAGACGACGAACAGGGCCCTCGCCATTTGCAGCAACCCGCCAAATACCAAGGTCGCCACTCCGATCAGAGAGGAATGTCACATATTCAGATCCATTCCATCCTACTGAATCAAAGGATAGGGGGTCGCTGATAACCACATTCAGGGGATCACCACTTTCAACAAGACGGCGAGTTACGACAGGTTGGTTGCGCTTACCTGATACTACCAGAAAATGCTTACCATCCGGGGATATTTTTGGATACATCTCACTTTCACCACCCTCCAGCGTCACCAGCTGGGCAGAAATAAACGGGGACTTGGGCAGTGTAGTTACCTTGGATCTTTCTGCCATACCATGCAGCCAGTCTGTCAAACCTTCTCCATAGGCAGTGGAAGTAAGCACAAGAACTACAGCAGTCGCCAGAGCAAGTCGTATCACTTCTCGTAACACCTTCTTACCTGATATCCAGTTTCCAGATATTCCAGCTAGCACCCGTATCACCATTGATATCTTTCAGGCTTCGATTGGAGTGAAACAGGACAGTATTACTGTCGTACCAGGCCGGGCCACCATCTGTCGCTACAGGCGAGTTGGTCAAACGAGCGACTCGGTTGCTCGGTATATCAACCATGTAGATTGATGTCCTAGTGACCTCCCCGCCAGAATCACGATTGGAGACAAATAGAAGCCTCTTGCCATCAGGACTCCAGGCCGGCTCGAAATCACCATACTCGGAACTGGTCAACTGCATCAGGTCACTGCCATCAATATCCTGCATCCAGATATCATAGTTGCCGTGAGTCTCCCGTACAAAGGCAATACGCTTGCCATCAGGAGAAACAGCACCATTGAATGCATTTGGAATCATCACCAACTGTCCACTTTCCCGTGAAAAAACATAGAGCACAGGTCCGTCGAGCTTGTTGAGCTTTCCTGTTTTTGTCTTCGCATACCCCGCTTTATAACGGAAGCTATCAAAATCATATGTGCGCCACTGCTGACCCACCAGCTCAGAGTGAGGGTACTTTGCAAACTCAATCAACATCTGATTGTAACGGGATTTCTGAAATGTGGAATCAAAGCACCACACCTTGCCATCGCTGGATGCATTCAGGTGAAAAGGAGCGACCCCCCCCCAGTGCGTAGCCATAGAGCCAATGGCAACCTGACCATCACCCTTGCCCTGCCACATCCAAGCGGAAATTGGGCCAACACGGTTGGTTACGTAACCGATCGAACCATCTTCAATAGCAACGCCATAACGCATGGAATCATGTAGTGCCAACTTCTTCAGAACATACCGACTGGTATTGGGCGCTGCTTTGGATGCACGCACTACAGAGAAGTCTCCAGCTTTACGCTGACCAAAAACAACGAATTTCCCGGCCACTGATGGGTAAACTGTTTCAACGCCTCTGTCAGCAACATAAGGGGATATTGAAAAAAGAGGTTGAGGCACTTTGTTGAATCGCTTTGCTGATACAAGCGAGGGCTGGATCAGTATGGCCACAACTGTGATAAGTGAAAGTACATATCTTAATCTCACGCAGACTCCTATAAACCTCTACCTCTTTGTGGTAGAGACTAACGCCCAAACAATACCCTTTTTACCTCCTGAAGTATTGTGACCTTCGTCACATCTCAACTTCAAGGAAGGTACTTGAAAATTACTCTTTCCGGTGCTCCTTGAAGTAATTCATCAAACCATTGGTTGAAGCGTCGTGGCTCTTTGTCTCCTCAAAATCATCCAGCTCAGGAAGAATTTTGCGCGCCAACTGCTTGCCTAGCTCAACTCCCCACTGATCGTAGGCATTAAGCCCCCATACAAC
>CAZFCL010000025.1:0-11683 GCA_964517705.1 uncultured Zetaproteobacteria bacterium
ATCATCGGCGGCTTCAACTGTAAATCCCTTTGCCACTAGGTCAGGCACTTCATAAAGCATCCACTCAGGCCAGTAGCTCTCATCGGCAAGTGTGAACACCTGATCTTTAGACTCGGATAGCTCTCCGGATGCATGCTCTTTCAGCAGCACCAACCCTGCAGCTTCCAGTGTATCATGTGCCTGCTTCTCAACCGCTCTGTCGCGAAGGTAGTCGATAACATGATCCCCACGAATAGCACGGACATTTTTAGGGTTGGCGTATGCAGCTGTTTTCTGGCCATCATAATCAAACCAGAGTTCGGCGATATGGCAGGCAGTAGGAGTTCGCTGATCTCTCCCCGGAGCAACCCTCTTCGTATAAAGCCTGAGCAGTGGCAGCGGGCTTACCTGCCGCCTGTCATGCTTCAGATGCAGTGGTGCGGGCACACCCTTCGGCAACTGTGCTGCCACCCTGGCAAGTACGTCATCATCACAATCCAGCTCCACCGCAGGTATGTTCAGCAAAATCTCAGCCACATCTGCTGCCTGCCCACTCTCAATGGGGCCAGATATGTTTTTATGAATATCAATATACCACGGTGGAGATGAGGGAATGATCACCTCATCCTGCAACAGCTGGAGCGACAAATGCTGATCACCCTGCCTGTTAAGTTTCCATAGCCAGTCGCCCTGGCGTTTATCACCCCGTTTTATGGCGGGGGTGTCCTTACTCCTCCAATGGCAGCGCCCGCTGGAGACCACCCGCTTGAGAATACTTAATCCCTCTTCGCCCTTCAGGCAGTAGCCACGCAGGGAGGAGAGGGAACAGTCGGTTGCCACCTCTCTGAGGATCTTCTCATCAGATGAGAGGATATACTTTGGCACGGAGTAGTTCAGAACATTGCTCGCCTCGTAAGACTCCGACTTTCCGTAGTGCCCCGACTTCAAAAGTCTTGCTGTCATGAACTCAAGGCGCACATTCTGATCACCTTCCAGATCAAGAATATAGAGAAGTCGCTGCTTCACACTCTCCGGGTATTCACCCCCGGGAACACTACTTTCACCCACGCTACCAAGCGCGCCAAGCCACTGGCCAAAAGCAAAGGAAGGAGGTGCTGTATCCCCCTCTTCATGCACTTCCAATTCATCCATCCACGCATAAAAAAGAGCTGCCACATGCCGGCACTTCTCACCCATCGGACAGCTACAACGACTGGCCATATCACCACTGTCCGAAAGGGCGGCTTTCACCTGAAATGGTGCAATATCCTCACCTCGAACACTTGCTATGGCACTGTAGCCATCACCTTGTAACTCAAAACCATTCACACGCCCCTGTTCAAAAAGCTCCTCGCCTTTAACAGCGACCGGCTCGCCCACCCACTTGTAGATGCTTGGTTCGTCGATTACGGGCATGTCAGACATCACTTTCCCACCCTTTCAGTTCTGTCAATTCATCGCGATATTTTGCCGCATCTTCAAACCGAAGATCGACTGCAGCCTCCATCATCAGCCGCTCCAGCTCAGAGACTCGCTGCTCTCTCTCAGCTTCTGTAGCTGGTGCCGGCTCAGCCACCTCAGGAATATGACCATAGTCCATTTCGTAAACAGAACCGAGAATATCCTTAATCTCTGACTTCACTGTCTGGGGCGTAATGCCATGCTCCGAATTGTAGGCGAGCTGCCTCTTTCTCCGGCGGGCTGTTTCATCCATGGCACGCTGCATTGAGTTGGTTATCTTATCTGCATAGAGAATAACCCTCCCTTCAGCGTTGCGTGCTGCACGTCCAATGGTCTGAGTCAGAGATCGCTCCGAGCGCAAAAAGCCCTCCTTATCAGCATCAAATATGCTAACCAGCGCCACCTCTGGCAGGTCGAGCCCCTCCCGTAACAGGTTAATGCCGATAAGCACATCAAACATGCCAAGCCTGAGGTCACGCAGGATCTCCATGCGCTCTATCGTGTCGATATCAGAATGCAGGTAGCGCACTTTCATATCAAGATTACCCAGATACTCGGTCAAATCCTCAGCCATACGTTTGGTGAGGCAGGTTGCCAATACCCGGTAGCCGCATTCAACCACACACTTCGCGGCTGAAATGAAATCATCCACCTGTGTGATGGCCGGGCGAACTTCCACCTCAGGGTCAACCAAGCCGGTGGGCCGGATGATCTGTTCCACGACAACACCTTCACACTTCTCAAGCTCATAACTGCCGGGAGTGGCCGATACATAAAGCGTCTGGGGAACAGCTGCCTCGAACTCATGGAACTGCAGTGGCCTGTTATCAAGTGCAGACGGTAACCGAAAACCGAAATCGACCAATGTCTGTTTGCGCGATCTATCACCTTTAAACATACCACCAATCTGTGGTACCGTAACATGTGATTCATCAAGCATCACCAGCGCATTATTGGGCAGGTAGTCGAGTAACGTCGGTGGCGATTCTCCAGGATTACGGCCTGTGAGGTGGCGTGAATAGTTCTCCACGCCCGTGCAGTAGCCCACCTCCTGAATCATCTCAAGGTCAAAAATGGTACGCTGCTCAAGCCGCTGCGCCTCTACCAGCTTGTTGTCATCATGTAGTTCGGCCAGCCGCTCGGCTAACTCATCACGAATCGCATCCATTGATCTAAGCAGCTGTTCACGCGGTGTTACAAAGTGGCTCTTTGGAAAAAAGGTGTACTTGTGCAAGCTCTCTATGCGCTCACCAGTCAGCGGATCGAAACTGCAGATAGTATCCACCTCATCCCCAAAAAACTCAATGCGTACGGCAAAACCTTCAGCATGTGCCGGAAACACCTCAAGCACATCGCCACGCAGGCGAAAGGTTCCACGATGAAAATCGGTATCGTTACGGCCATATTGCAACTCAACAAGCTTGTTAACTGCCGCACGCTGGTCGCTCTCTCTTCCCACCTCAAAGTAAAGCAGCATACCGGAGTAAGCCTCGGGGCTACCAAGGCCATAGATGCAGGAGACAGAAGCAACGATAATGACATCCTCGCGCTCCAGAAGCGCGCGGGTGGCGGCATGGCGCATGCGATCAATCTGCTCGTTGATGGAGCTATCCTTTTCGATATAGGTATCCGATTGCGGTACATATGCTTCTGGCTGGTAGTAATCGTAGTAGGAGACAAAATACTCCACGGCGTTATTGGGAAAGAACTGCTTGAATTCGCCATAGAGCTGCGCTGCCAGCGTCTTGTTCGGTGCCATAATCAATGTCGGTTTCTGAGTTTGTTCAATGACACAGGCCATCGTGTAAGTTTTACCCGAGCCGGTGACTCCCAGCAGGGTCTGATGATTGCAGCCAGCCTTCACACCTTCGACAAGCTCAGCAATCGCTTGTGGCTGATCACCACGTGGCCTGTAATCTCCGGCAAGTTCAAAACGCATCGCGCGATTCTACACCCGACAGAAAAGGAAACCACCCCCTGTAAAAGAGGTTATGTTTTGACGTAGTGCAAAAACTGGCTGATGCGGCCCTCTTTCAGTCCACGCTGCTCAAACTTTGTCTGAGGCCGATCCTCATCGCGCTCGATAAAGCCACCGATACCGGCCACATTGGTAAGCTCTGGCGTGGCATCAAGAACATCCTGCATCCACTCGGCAAGATCCGGCTTATCGGTGGCAAGTTTGATGAAGCCGCCCACCTTCAGACGCGTCACCATCAGTGCTGCAAAATTCTTTTGAATAATACGGCGCTTATGGTGCCTCGCTTTCGGCCAGGGATCGGGGTGGTTGATGAAGATACCGTCCAGCTGTGCCGCATCTACCTGATGCTCAAGCACATATTGGGCAGGCAGCTGTGTGATACGACAACGCTCAATACAACCCGCATCTTCCATGCGGCCAACTGCCTTGGCGACACCAGGAAGATATATCTCCACACCGATCAGCAACCAGTCTGAGTGTGTTTCTGCCAGGTGCGCAAGAAAGTCGCCGTTGCCAAACCCGATCTCCATTACCAGCGGCGCACCCTCTGGAAGGTCAGCATCAGCAAGAGACCTCCCCTTCGGCAAGCCAACTTTTGGCAGCCACTTCAACAGCCGCGCCTCCTGACCCACTGTTACAAACCCATTCTTTCGTCCGTGGGTGCGCAGCTCATGCTGGGAAAACTGATCTCGAAACTCTTTGGTTAGTCGCATTTGCCAATGCTATGAAATGACCAATAGCAACTCAATAAGAGCCGCGCTCAAATCAGGCTATAATCGATTCGCGAATCTCTTTGGCCTTTGCCTCACCACAGAGCCGGGCTATCAACCGTAAACCGAACTCGATAGCCGTGCCCGCACCCCTGCTGGTCACCAAGAAGTCATCCTCAACCACTGCTGCATCAACATAGACTGAAGATGGCTGCAGCCGCTCCATCTCCGCTTGGCATGCGGGGTATGAGGTCACCCTTTTTCCCGCAGTAATACCGTAAGCCGCCAGCGCTGTAGGCGCTGCACAAATTGCTGCAATCGGTTTATGCTTAACACGCATCCGTTCAACCACGCCCTTCACATGATCATCATCACGCAGAAGGTAGGCATTTGGCAAACCACCCGGCAGTACCACCATGTCCCACGCCTGATTCACTACTTCAGGGAGTGCCGCATCAGCAGTGATGGTGATGTCAGAGCGCCCAATGACCGCCTTGCCATCAAGGCTTGCCGCACACACTTCAACCCCGGCGCGCCTAAGCAGATCGATCACTGCAACAAACTCGATCTCTTCCACGCCTGTCGTAAATGGAATCAATACCCTTGCCATACCGCGCGCGCCTCCTGCCTCACCTGTTCTTAGCTACTCCAAAGGTACTTCCTGAAAGACCATAAGAAAAGGGCTCCTAATGAAGCCCTTTTGTAAAATTCTATGATCTTTTAGAGATAACCTTAAAATGGAATATCGTCATCCGCAGGAACATTTCCGAAATCAGGTGCATCGGCAAATGGATCATTTTTCTTGGGTGCAGCACCTCCGCCACCCTGAGATGGGAATCCACCACCCGCTTGAGAACCGCCGGAATCACCACGCGAACCACCACCCAGCATCTTCATCTCGCTTGCACGAATCTCAGTGGTGTACTGATCCTGCCCCTCTTTGTTGGTCCATTTACGGGTCTCGATCTTGCCCTCGATGTAGACACGAGCACCTTTGCTCAGGTATTGATTTGCAATCTCGCCCAAGCGCCCCCAGAGCACAACACGGTGCCACTCTGTTTTCTCCTGCTGCTCGCCCGCACGGTTCTTAAACTTCTCGGTTGTCGCCAGACGCAGGTTGCAAACACAGGTCCCATCCTGCGTGTAACGCGTTTCAGGATCAGCACCCAGATTTCCGATTAATGTTGCTTTATTCAGCATATCACCCTCTCCATTTCCAAAAATGCCACACTATGAGAACACCTTTAAAAAGCAATCTCCAAGCTCAAACTCGGCTATGCCTCATCCAGCCATTTGATGGAGCAGCCGATGGTCGGGTGCTGCGGCTGCGGCGCATTCTCCCCTGCCACCAGAAACTCTGCCGTAGGCATGAGCTCCTCGCGTGTCACTTTGCTCTCATCTTTCCAGTAATCATCAATGCGGCCATGGTAGTAGAGCCTACCATCGGACGTGAACAGATAGATATCTGGTGTGCACTGTGCATCAAATGCCTTGGCTGCTGCCTGTGTTTCATCAGCAAGGTAGGGAAAATGAATGCCCCACTCGGAAATTTTCTCCTGCATTGCAGGTACGCTGTCATCAGGAAAATCGGGATGAATATTCGGATTCACTGCAACTGTGTTGATACCCATCCCTTTCAGTGTTTCGGCATGCCGAATAAGGCGCGGCCATACTGCTATCGCATAGGGACAGTGATTACAGGTAAAGGCGACCAGCAACCCCTTCTCACCCATCAGTGACCTGAGACCTACATCTTCACCCTCTACACTCTTGAGATCTATATCTGGCAATTCCCAACCAGAGTCGACATGTATTGAAGCAACCAGAGCCATTTATTTCTCCTATAAATTCAACATATTCTGCCACGGCACCACTTCTGCTGTACGGGCAACTGCCACAACATATGCAAAAACAGAAAGCGCCAATATAAAGCAACTTCGTTTCAGCAGCTTCCCGCGCCCGTAGGTCAATGCCACAGCACCAAGTACGATATAAGCTAGCAGGCCGGCAATTTTGGCCAGTAACCAGTGAGAATCAAGTGGCGAAACCTCCAAGATAGCCACCATGATGATGCCGGCAGAAAGAAATAGTGTATCCACAGAGTCGGGCAGTGTACGTCGAAGAAATCGACTTTTCAGAGGCTGGCCTATCCACATCATAATACCGCGCCAGGTGAAAAGTGACACAGAAATCACCGCGCACCCCACATGCAGAGGAAATAGATATGCGATCAAATCACTCCTGCCTGACGGGCAATAAATGCGGTTTTTGCTGAAAGCTCCAGCGAACACGTCCATTTATAAGCAGCATCCAATGTTTCGCCCCAGGCATAAACCCCATGCCCACGCACAATGCAGATGGGGTGTTCAGATAACATGGCTGCCACCTTATCAGCTGCCTGCTCAAAATAGATCTCATAGGGAACAGTGATCACCGGCACCTTCGGAAAATAGAGCTGCCCCTCAAAATCGGGCGGTATAAAATCTTCACCATTCAATGTGAGCGCCACCGCATGTGGGCAGTGCGAATGAATCACTGCCTTCGCCTTTGGGTTTCTCCGATACACATCACGGTGCAGGCCAGCATCGCCTGATACACCCTCTGGCAGCGGCGCATCAAATTTGCATGCGATAAACTCTTCGGGCTGCAATGTGTCCGCACAGGCGCCGGTCGGCGTCACCCAGAACATATCCCCATCACGGCCGGAGATATTGCCAGAGTGAGAATCGTTATAACCGTGGCGGCGCAGCCAGTTGTAATATTGCGCCAAGTCTTGCTGTAACTGCATTGTCATATCCTCTCTGATTCAGCCGATTATGTGTGAGAAATCACATGACACTCAGCACGCAGCCCATGTGGCTCGGTATTGCTAAGCTCCAGTGTTCCGCCCGTCGCGTCCAGCAACTCCTTCACGATTGCCAAGCCCAGTCCGTGGCCTGTGACATTGCGCGAACGTGCCTTATCCACACGATAAAAGCGCTCGGTCACATGTGGCAACTCATCCTCTGGGATACCATCACCTTCATCTTCGATCACGATGATGCTCTCTTCTCCCTGCTGCTGCAGTGATAGCTTGATTGTACCTCCCACTGGGGAGTAACTGACTGCATTGGCAACAAGGTTGCTCAGCACACGCTCGAGGTTGGCATCCAATATATTCACTGGAGCGCTGTTGCCTTTGTTAAATTCGTATTTAAAAACGAGCCCCTTCTCTTTGGCCTGAGGCAGACACATCTCACAAACTTGTTGCAGCACCACAACCGCATCACAGCTCTCTTCACTACCCTGAGCAGAAGCGTCGATCTGATCCAGTGTCAACAGTGCATCAAACAGCTGATTTACATGCTTTGCCTCATTGGCAATCACCTCTGCCGCCTCCTTGCGGAATCCGGCATCATCACCGAACTTCTCCATGCTTCGCGCATAGCCAAGCAGTGAGGTCAGGGGTGTTTTCAGATCATGCATCAGATTGCTATACAAGCTTTTGTGTCGTGCCTCGGCACGCTGTTTCTCCGTAACATCCACACAGAGCAGCAAAGCCTGTTTCTTTCCCAATGATGCGAGACGAGGCGCCAGAATCCTGTCGCCCACCTGCATATCTGGCAGCACTGAAGAGTCAGGGAGAGACCTCAAAGCAGACGAGAATGCCTTTTGCCAATCAGGATCACGGTAAAACAGCAGCATGGACTGGGGCAGTTTTGGTGCACTATCCATATCAAAAATATTACTGGCATGCGAATTGGCCGCCATCACACGGCCGAGCCGATCGACACGCATCACCACCTCATTCACCGCAGAGAAAAGTACATCCAGCCGTCGGCCACGATTCTCCAGTGTCGATTCCAGCCCTCTCTTTGCAGACCTCAGCTCTTTAAGCTCCTCTTCAGCCTCCCTCCGCTTCTCACTGAGGTGTTGAGCATGCAGCGCCCAGAAAACCAGCACCAGAACAGCCACCAAAATCCAGGGGCTCATGGGCCTTCCTTTGCCGGGGCAGTGAAGCGATATCCGGCACCCCGAACTGTTTTAATCACTTCGGCCAATCCATGTTTGTCCAGCGCCCCGCGCAAGCGTTTAACGGTAGCATCGACTGTTCGCAACTCGACAAAACTATTCACCCCCCAGACATGATCGAGAAGGTGTTCTCTACTTCTCACTTTTCCAGGGCGCTCCATCAACACCTGCAACAACTTAAACTCCAGCGGCCTCAACTCAAGTAGCTCACCACCCACCGAGGCCTCCATCGCATCAAGATCGACGACAATACCAGCAACAGCAGTTGATGAAGAAGCAACTGACACAGGGGCAGAGCGGCGTAGCAGCGCATGCGCACGAGCCACCAGCTCCTCTGGCTCAAAGGGCTTGGGGAGGTAGTCATCAGCTCCCTCCTTAAGGCCACGCACCCTCTCTTCCGTGGAGCCAAGCGCTGTCACCATTAATACGGGCATGCCTGAGATGCCATTCTGCTTTCGGAGCCAGCGGAGAATATCCATACCCCGCTTGCCCGGCAGCATGCGATCGAGAATCAGCAACCGGAATGAATTACTCTGGAGCATCTGGATAGCCTCATTGCCATCGCTACAGACTGATACGTTGAGGTCCTCTTTTTTGAGATACATATCAATCAGGCGTGCAATAGCCACATCATCTTCGACGATGAGCACATCTTTGTGTGCCCCTTCCGCTACAACTGTCATTCACCCTTCCTGTAAATTCATGCAATTTCGCATCATCCCTGCAATATTAGCGACTGTACACCCAATCTCACAGTCTCTCTTTTATGTCGGAGTGCTTTGTCACAGGCATGTCACAATTCCCACGTATCTTCCGGCATACTTTAACCATTAATAAGAGGTGAGCCATGAAGGTAGTTTTGAGAACCATTGCAACAGCCGTAGCTTTGATACTTACAACCCCCGCAATTGCAGGCGGTGTAACCGTCTATGAAGAGGGTGAAAGCAAACTAAAACTTGAGGCACTCTTTTATCTGAACAGCTACAGCCAGACTGATGACCGCATTACCAGCGGTGTAAGCTCTAAGACCAAAACAACCGGATTAGCTGTAGATCGCGCCTACTTCACCGCCAAGTACTATTTCAATAGCGACTGGATGATGCGTTTCACTACTGACCTAGGGCGAGAATCCGCTCTAAGCAAGGATCAGAATATCTATCTCAAATATGCTTATGTTGAAGGCAAGCTGGCCGGCAAGGCTGCTATCCTCCGCCTTGGCCAATCACACACGCCATGGATCGACTATGAGCAGGGTCTATGGAAGCACCGCTATGTGGCCAAGGTGATGTCCGATCAGTACAGCTTTGACACATCTGCTGATCTCGGAATCGGCCTGAAGGGCAAAATAGCCGATGGTATGGTGGACTACTTCGCTACTGTCACCAACGGCAGCAGCTACGGCACTGCCTCCCGTACCAATGGCATCGACTATAACGCTCGCCTTGGCCTGCACCCAATCGACGGTCTGGACATCAACTTTCAGTACCTGAGTGGCCACAAGGGGACAAAAACCCTCGTAACCGGCACCACCACTGCAGGTGTGAAATCTACACTGATGCAGGCGATGTTATCTTACGGTACAGATGACTTTCGCTTGGGTGGTAATTACCTAAGGAACAGAGATCGGGCAGACTCAGCTACCAACAGCACCATCCATGATGGTAACACAAGCGGCACTTTCAGAACCGCCGCTAGCGGAGATGAAGTGAAGTCCAGCGGCTATGGCGTATGGGGCTGGGCCAAGTTTAGTGACAACTTCGGAGCCTTTGGTCGCTATGAAAATATGAAGAATGAGATGGTTGGAAATGCCACCAAGGAAGAGATTAGCCGCTACCTGCTCGGCCTTGAGTATAAGCCGATCAAAAATGTGACTTTCGCACTGGTGGCAGATCAGAGCAAGTTGAAGAATCGCGGTGGCAACATCGCCATTCAGGATAAAGACACCCGCTTCGGTCTCTATTCAGAAAGCAAACTGTAGATTCGCAACAGACTGTATGTCATAAAGGTGTCATACTGAATAGGTAAGGCTTTATCCATCATTCATAAGGAGGCATGTATGGTTCACAAAAGCGCAATTACCAGCATGTTTGCAGGCTCGCCCGTAAGGCCACTGCAACAGCATATGGAAAAGGTTCAGTCATGTGTCAAAGAGCTATCACCGTTTTTCAAAGCAATTGTAGCCAATGATCGTGAGAAAGTAGCTGAAGTTCAGGCGAAAATTCACAAGCTGGAGACTGAGGCTGACAAACTAAAGCATGCGCTTCGCATGAACCTTCCAACCAGCCTGTTCATGCCTATGCCACGCGAGCAGATTCTCGAAATCGTCACCATGCAGGATAAGATCGCCAATCAGGCCAAGGATATCGCTGGTGTTATGACCGGGCGGAACATGCAGATTCCGGAACCGATTGCCGATCTATTTATCGCCTTTGTCGATCGCAGTGTCGATGCCTCCGCACAGGCACAGACCTGCATCAATGAGCTTGATGAGCTTGTTGAAACCGGATTCCGAGGCAGAGAAGTAAAAAGTGTCCAGAAGATGATCTCAAAGCTGGACAAGATCGAGTATGAGACAGACAAGCTGGAGATGCAGATTCGCCATGCTCTGTTCACCATTGAGAAAGAGTACCCTCCCATCGATATCATGTTTCTCTATCGCATTATCGACTGGACCGGTGAGCTGGCCGATATCGCCCAGCGTGTCGGATCACGCATTCAGATTCTGCTAGCGAAGTAAGGGAATAGTCATGGAATCCATTCTTGTCGCACATGCAGACATCTACATCACCATGGCCGTCGTTTTTGGCCTCTTTATGGCTTGGGGCATTGGCGCGAACGATGTTGCCAACGCTATGGGTACTTCGGTCGGCTCCAAAGCACTGACATTCAAACAAGCCGTCATTATTGCTGCAATATTTGAGTTCGCCGGTGCTATTCTGGCCGGCGGTGAAGTCACCAAAACCATCCGCAAAGGCATTATTGATGTCTCTTCTCTCTCTGGAACACCGGAGCTATTGGTTTACGGTATGCTGGCCTCGCTCTTGGCCGCAGGTATCTGGCTCCTGGTTGCAACACGCATGGGCTGGCCGGTATCCACCACACACTCGATTGTCGGCGCCATTGTCGGCTTTGGTGCCGCAGGTATCGGCATGGATGCGGTTCAATGGGGCAAAGTAACCACCATCGCAGCCAGCTGGGTCACCTCACCACTGCTCGCCGGCACCATCGCATTCTTCCTTTTCCGTAGTATTCAGAAACTGATTATCAACACCAAGAAACCGCTGAAGAATGCCAAGAAGTATGTGCCTTACTATATCTTTGCCGTCGGCTTCATCATCTCCATGGTGACCATGGTCAAAGGGCTGAAACACGTTGGTATTAACCTTCCTATGGAACAAAATGCAGCCATTGCTGTCGGCATTGGTATTGTGGTGATGATGATTGGAACGCTCATGATCAGGCGGCTCAAGTTTGACCCTGATGCGGATCGTGATTTTCACTTTACGAATATGGAGAGGATCTTCGGTGTATTGATGATCTTCAC